>CAJUHQ010000060.1 GCA_910586095.1 uncultured Lachnospiraceae bacterium
CCGTTAAACCACGAGTTTCTAGCTGTTCTTTTGCATCAAAAAACTGTTCCCTAGACATTAGAACAAATTCCAGTTCTTTTTGAAGCGCTTCTGGATGATATTTTGCGCATCGGAATAAATTGACCAAGTTTCCGTTTATATCGTTATAAATTTCCGTTTCTGCATGGCGATCCTTAGCAAAGAGCACCCAACCAGCACCGCCAAAAACTTCTACATACTTATTAAATGTGCCCTTTTGAGGAAATTGTTCCACAATTTCCTTTCTAAGTAATTTTTTCCCACCAATCCAACTGATAAAACTATTCATAATATTAAATCACTCCTCAAATATTAATGTGGGGCATTATTATTTAGGATTACTCTCTCAAATTTTATCCTGAGCCGACAAAGAACAAATCATAGAAAATGTGACTACAACTGGTTGGTCTGATGTAGGATGGACAGGAGATATTATCGAGGTATTGCTATATCATCTGACTAAGATACCATGTCGCATACTCCTGGTTATGCACTTGACAATAAGTACCTTTGTTTGGAAAATTTATCCTTAGTCCTTGATAGGTTCCGCGCCCATCATTTACGATCTCGCCGCGCACACTAATTGCTCTATCGGCTGGACTTGCTGCCCCGTCCGCTTTACCGCTGTTATAACTTTGTTGCTTTAATGTTGAGATAGCTACAACCAACGCTTCAGGTGTTTGCGCAGTTGGTGTCACTCCGGCCGCCACAAAAGCATCATAGATACTTCCGAATACCATAGGCATTTTGTCTAACAACTGCTCCCATGTATCGCTTGTATCCGCTTCTATCCCCATAGCAACAAGATTGGATACAAGCTTTTGTTTCTTCTTATTGCCAGATTGAAAAACCTCATTTATTGCTCCTACTACGTTGTCTGCCTTTATGCCCTCAACAAACCCCATCCCACTATCAGGATTATTAGGATTATCTGTATTGCCAATATATTCATTAATCTTTCCCTTTAAGTATAGTGTATTCTCAAAAATCTGCTTATTTATTGGGTTTAGTATATCAGCATGTCCCGGATCTGTAGGGTCAAGTATATCAAGTCTTTCAGAAAACACTGGCGTTTCTGTTGTATATTCATTTTTCTTCATATTCACCCTCCCTTAAAAAATATCATCCAGCACATAGGTCTGTTCAACGTCATCATCTTTTCCCTTTCGCGTAAAGGTTTTTATGCAGATAATATCGCCTTCTTCATCATATAATCCAATTTCACTTATTTCCTCACCTGCAAGCTCACTCTCTGTCAGCGTACATTCATATCTGCATGTGGTGTCAGTGCCTTCAGGAAATTCATATTTATCAATTTCTTTTCTGTACAGCTCATTTGTTAATCCTTCCTGTGTTTCCGCAGGGGGGATTATATTGCCGTCCCCATCCACGCCGCCATTCCCAAATGCCATCCCTACTACCTTTGGGAGCGTGATTGCTCCTGCTCTTGCTTTTACAAGCTTCTGCCTAGATTTTTTTGTTATAATTACATTTTTATTCTTTCCTGTACTCATAGATCTTCCTTTCTATAGATGGCATTAAGCTTTCTTGTGCCGTCTAATTTTACCTCGCCATTTAGAAACCAGTAATCTTTTGTCTTTGTTTCTACTGTTCCATTTGTAACTGTTTCCTGTTTGGATTCATCTAATTCTATTTTATTTTCTAGTTTTAGTGTTATCCCATATCTGCGTTTGGAATTTAGTGCCACAGAACCATTAAGCTCCCATGCGCCATTTAAAATAACATTATCCCAAAAATTAATATCCCAATGATGTATTATCCCCGCCTGAAAAGATATATAATTATTTTCTGCCTGTGCTTTAGAAACCACCGAAGAAACTTCTATTTGTTCACTTGTATTAAAGTTTTTAAACCTGCTCTCTAAACTTAGCGCAAGTCCGTAACGCTTTTTTGTATTTAAGAGCACACTGCCATCTAATAGCCAGCTTCCGTCTAACAGTCTACATTCACTAGATGTATACCAAAATGGAACGGCTAGAATAAACTGAATGTTTTTCAAAATTATTTGTTCATGCTTCTGCTCGATTACAACTACTGCATAATAAAATCTGTAATGTGGCAGTGTGCTCGCTTTCTTCACTTTCATTATTTCGGATACAACACAGCTAAAGTCGATTGTATTTATATCATCTACCGAACCTGTATATACATTTATTCTTATTTCTGCCCATCTTTCGGGGTCTGTTAAATAGAATGGGGTAATTGTACAGTTGGCATATCCTACAGATGCCATAGCATATAATATTCCCTGTAGTGTGCCTGCCTTTTCTGCCACTAATGCCTTCATTTGCAGGCGCTTTCTATATGCCTCATATGTTTCGCCTTTCATCTGCATCATGTCATAATCATTTCCAAATACCTCAAGCATACAATTACTACATGTTTCTAGTATGCTTTCTTCCCTTAACCTAAAAAGTGCCTGCATCAGCGTATCAAATAAGTTTCCTATAATCTTACAGTAAACTGCAAACTGGTTTTTCTTTTTCTGCTTTTTAAACGCAGATGGCAAAAGATACCACATATAATCTGCAAATTTGTCAAACATTTTAATCATCATCCCTTATTACTGTTATCTCAACATTTCCCAGCAATATCACATTTCCCTTTGCCATATGTATATCATTTATTGGTTCTTCTATCTTAATATTTTTTAATATTGGGACTTCATTTTTTATTGCTATATAAATATCAAGTAAAATAATCTCGTTTAGTTCTCGCAGAGTGTTTACTTTAAAATAGCTTTCTACTGCATAGCGGATTTTTTCTTCAATTCCTTCATCACTTGCAAGCTTTGGAAGTGTTGCAGTAACTTTCACATCTTGGCTTATAGTAACAGCGGACTTAACAAGCAGGTTATCATATTCCCCTTTAATTTCACAAACCGCTTCTTCAACTTTCTGCAGCAGTTCTTCACTGGCGGCGCCTGCCGTTGATGTTATTATAATGTCTACTGTCCCCTGCCCTCTTGGGTGGAGCTGGTCTACATCTGCATAAAGCACTCCTGTAACTTTTTCTGCCGCGCTTTTATACTTGGCTGCTGTTGTCCCTGTAGCTAAGTCAGACCAGCTATTTAAGGTTCTTTCACGTAAAAGTTCCAGCTCCTCTATATCTGTGCCTTCTTTTGTTATCCAGTCAGCTTCATTTGTTATGTTCTCAATTCCTTCAAGGTGTCTTGTGCAGTTTACTATTTTCCCTTGTGGTACATTATATAGTGTGCCTTCTTTTTCCGCTTCTACAGGGACTTGTATTATATTTTGTGTGTCTAATAACGTTACATCTGTAATAGAAAAATATCTTAGTTCTTCTCCGTTTATATCCTTATTGGTTTTAAACGTTGTCCCTTTAGGAATTGTAAGTGTCCCATGTCCGTTAGTTCCTGTAAGTATTAATACTCCACGCACCTTAGTTGCCTGTTTGCGCTCCTTGCTGTAGTCCTCTGCCTTTAAGACTAACCACTCGCCCTGAGCATGTTTTACAAACATGTTATTTAATACTTTTCGGAACAAAGTTATTAACTCTATGTATATTTCAAGGCTTATCATCATAAGTGTGTTAAACACTCCGCCTGAATTAAAATTCGTTACTGCAAATCCATCTTCTTCTAATTCTTTTACCGTTTTTTCTTTTAGCTCCTCAAGTTTTGGTATTGGGAATATTTCATCTAATATTTTGCTGCTTATCATTGCACTCCCATCCGCCCGCTTCAGCGGGCATATAAATCAGGATGTGTGATTTTCACACAATATTTACCTCTACTCTGTTTAAACTAGCAGTAAGCATATGTTCTGTTCCATTTTCAAGTTTAAATCTTACTGTAATATTCAAGATATCATTTTTCCATATCTGTTCAATTTTCACACTATCGCTAATAATATCTTCGTATTTTGACAGCTTCTTTTTTATCCTGCTTTCTATTTCTATCTTTACAAGCTCGCTTTCCTGTACATGTATATAATCAAGCAGGCTCCATCCAAACTCCTCATCGTAAAACAGCTCCCCTTCCTGTGTAATGGATTCTGTCTTTATTGTTTGGAGCATCCCTTCCTCCCCACTGGTTATTGGAGCATCTCCGCCCACCGATGGAGTAAGCTGCCAGCTATCATCCAGTTTAATATCTATCATGTTTTACTCCACTATAGAGGCTATAAGTTCGCCTCCTGTAAATACTACTGTTACTCTGCTTCCAATCTCATATTCCTTACAACTTACTATATCTGGTATAATCGGATAGCTGCTTAATTCATTCCCATTGTTATCTACTATCTTTACAGAATAAATATAACAGCTTTCCTCTAATATATATTCTCTTTTTTCACCACTTAACTTGTCTGTAAGGTATACAGTATGTTCATAAGCTGTACTGCTCTTTTTAACAGATGTTATAACTGCCTTCATAGCATTGGGAGTTTCGATTTGTGGATATCTTATTTTCACTTCTCTCAAAATATTTTTAACCAGCTCATCAATCAAAGGCTTATTCCCCCTTAAAATATATGGTAGTCCGCAGGAAACCAGCTTCATTTGTAGCAAAAACTACTTTCTCTGTTTCAAATATCCCTGTAATTTTCGGATGGTTTACGACTATCTTCTGGCTGTGCTGCATAGAAGGGATGGAGATTGTAACAAGCTCCCACATATCCATGCCACGCCCTAGGGAAATAATATTACTCCCATACTCAAATTCAGGAATTTCTTCCTGTGTTGGCGCTGTTCCCCAATAAAACCTGCCCTTTATAAAAAATCCTTCGTTTTCAATCCCCCATGCTGCATTTATCTGTTTTAAAAGCTGCACCATATTTTTACTATATACAGGAAACATTTTTTTAACAGGGTAGGTATTTTGTGATAAATGATATTTTTCAATTCCGGCTATCATAAGCCCTTCCTTGATGATATCCTGCGGCGTGCAGTTTTTAAAACATGCTGTTATATTTGCCTTTTCCAGCTTATACATATGGTCTTTAAACAGTATCTCATTCATATCAGAGCATTTGTCATACCCTTTTATCAATGTACCAATAAACACCTCCTGAAGTACGCCGCTGTATCCAAGCTTTATTACTATTTCTGACTGTTCAGGCAGTGATATTTCAGGCTTATATTCATTTGTAAATATTACTTTTCCCCAATCATAGGGCTTATTTCTGCAAGAGTATGTTTTTACAGATATTCCTTCTGTAAATATGTAGCTGCCAATTTCTACTTGTAAATCAGGATAGAATAAGTCCTGTCTGTCAAGTTCTGCCGCCATACTGCATCCTCCATCTTTCATCTTGTGCTGGGGTCATTGTTGTCTTGTTTAACCTCTTTGGAGCTGCCCCTCTGCTGTTTCCTAAATAGTTTTTATAGTTTTCACTTAAATTCGATGTACTTTCTTTTTTGTCTGTTCCATTAGAGGACTTTTTACTTGAAGTTCCAGAAGCAGCTTTTATTTTCATTGTGTCATATTGCAGAAGCTCAATGTTTACTACTATTTCATCTTTTTTATTCGTTTCCTTTGATGACATCTTTTTTATAATTACTTTCTCCACACCCCTTATAGATGCGTGGGCGCTTATTAACTCATGGGGCTGCGGAAGGGACTGCCCAGCAGGCTTGAACAGTTCTTGGATTGCTTTAAGTTTATCTTCCTTTGTGGCAGATTCAGAATCCATTAAGGATATCTCTATATTTATTTTAGCATCCTCATAGCCTGTTGCCTGCTTGGGCTTAGAGGAGGAGCCTTCAACTGTCTGTTCATCAATCTTAGCTTCGTGCTCTACCTCAATACTTTTATATATCCCTTGGAGGACTACGCTGTCTATTTTTATTGTATCATCATCAAAATATATCATAATCCTTTATAACCCCTCCATTAGCTATACTAATGCAAATTCATCCTCCCCATTGCTGTTGATATTGTCTTCTATTTCTTCTATCAGTTTTTTAAGCTTTTGGATATCAGATATTGTATTCAAGTCAACATTTAAGATAAGCTGCTCTATTACTGTTTGTTTTGTAACGCTGCCTTCCTGCTGTCTGACTTCACTAAATGCTTCCTCTGACTTATTCTCTTTTTTGTCTTTGTTTTTTATACTAAGGTCAACTTTTCCGAGTGCTGCTTCTACTTCCTGTGCCGGAAGATTTTCTGTCTGTTTAATGCCCTCCGCCATTGTAGAAAGCACCTTGCTGCCAGATAATGTAAGACTGCTAAGTGGTCCTTCCTTTGCATCCGAGAATGGAAGCATATTCCGTATTTTTTGCAGTGCATTTTTTACCATTTCCACCGGCTTGTCTATCGCTGATTTTATTCCTTCTGTAAAAGTTTCCATAATTCTTCTCCCTGAGTTTTTAAAATCATTTATTTTACTTGTTATGGCGTTTTTAATGTTTTCTATGCCCTGATGGAACTTCTCTTTTATTGCTGTCAGTTTGCCGCCTGTAAGATTATCTATAAACGTAAACCCTGCTGTATAGTAGCCTTTTACTCCTTCTACCGCCGCCGCTGCTATTCCTTTGATGCCGCCTCCATGCTGTGTATATGCTGCCTTAATATTGGAAAGTTTTTCAGCTATTGTGTCTTTTGCTGCCCCCATTATATTTCCTGCAATCTCTTTTACTGGTGCAAGTTTCTCTGCCCACTTGTTTTTTATCTCCGTAAGCTTGCCGCCTGTAAGGTTATCCAGAAATGTAAATCCTGCTGTATAAAAGCCTTTTACTCCTTCTACTGCCGCTGCTGCTGCTCCTTTTATACCGCCTCCATGTTTCTCATATGCCTGCTTCATATTTGACAGCTTTTCGGCTACTGTGTCTTTTGCCGCGCCCATTACCTTTCCAATAACCCCTGCAATGCCTTCAAATACATTTTTGGCTATCTCAAGTGCTGCGCCGAATTTTTCTTTTATAGCTGCGAATATACTGTCTACAATATTCCTAAACCACTCACATTTGTTATATAAAAGCACAATCGCCGCTATTAAGGCAATAATAGCTATAACAATCCATGTGATAGGGTTTGCCAAAAGCGCCGCTGTAAAACTCCATACGCTTGCAATTAAAGGGCTTAGAGCCGATATAAGGGAGGTTACTGCTGTCTTTCCCATGCTTATTAAGCTTCCTGCAAAAGATTTTAACAGTGGGATTCCATGTCTTAATGCTCCCCAAAACTTTTGGAAGCCGCTGCCTATCTTTTTTACTAAGCCAATAACTTTTGTAATCTGCCCGCCTACAAGCCCGATGGTAGTTGTAATCGTGCCGCTTATTGTCAGGAAGCCTGCCAGTCCAGCTAAAAGCTTAAAAATAATATTTATCAAACCGCTGTGCGAGCTTGCCCACTCCCCTGCTTTATCAACTACCCCTGTTATTTTGTCCATATACTCCATCACATTCGGGGTTACGATGTTGCTTATAGTTTCCCCTATGTTGTGGAGCTTCTGTTTCATAACTTCAAATTTTGCTGGGTCGCTGCTGTTTATCGCGTTTGCCATTTCCAGTGTAGCGCCTGTACCTTGTCCCAGCGCATCATACATCCCTACAATGTTATTCTCCAAGTCCCCGACTTTGTTATACATTAAGTCTATTAACTTAATGGTTTCGGAGTCACCAAATGCCTGTTGAAGCTCCATTTTTTCAGCGGCATCTAATGTATCGCCAAACTTCCCATGCAACATATCTAATATTTCGGGCATTGATAAAAGCTGGTTGTTTGCATCTGTAAACTTTAATCCTAATGCATCCCCGCCTTTTGCTGCGCTTCTAAGGAAGGCATTATATTTTGTTCCTGCCTCGCTGCCGGACATGGTTGCCTGCAGCATACCTAATATACTAAGCTGCTCTTCTAAGGGGACTTGTGCATTTGTGGCAGACGCTCCAAGGCTCTGTATAGCTGCCGCCATCTCATCGCCGTTTGTTTTAAACTGTTTTACACTGGTGGATATTCCAGCCGAAAACAGCTCTGCAAACTCCATATCGCTTAAATCTGCATAGAAATCCTTATATATCCCATATCCTGTAGCAAACAGGTCTGTCATGGTTGCAATATTGGATTTAGTCGCTTTGGCAGTAAGACCCGCCATTTCTGTATACTGTGCTATGCCTTCATCTGTAAGTGACGCTATACCACTTTTAATATCATATGCAGCGGATATGAAATCCGCTTTAGTGGTTCCTGCCCATGTGTTAGAAAAATCCTGCGCCGCACTTTCAAGCAGCGCCAAATCTTCTACTCCAAGGGAAGCCAGTTCCGCAATTGCATTTTTGGTGCCAAAACTTGCTGTAACAGGGGAAGAAATTGCCTCTGCAAGCTGCACTCCTGCCCCTGTCATCAATGTTCCTGTCTTCATCATGCTTCCGAAAGCGTTCTGCGCCGGAGAGGTCAGGTTGTCAACTAAATTTAATATAACACTAAGTCTGTATAATGAATCAAATCCCATTATTGTATTTTCCCCCTTCCCATGTTATAATGTAGTCAAATGAAAGGGGTGGGATTATGACAATAGCGGCTGCAACGGTTTGTTTGTATGTAATTGTTTTTGGTATTGCTCTGGGTGTTCTTATATCTGTTCTTGTGGTAATTCCGCAGTTTATTTATCAGCTCCCCTATCTTGCATGGGCTGGGTATACAGATGCCAATTCTGTTTATCCTGCCACAAAAGACTGTAGTTTCTTTAAAGACACAATAAACGCAACAAAACTGTATAAGCATTGGATTTTCCACAGCAGGCTGGACTTTTAATCCAGCCTGCTTTATTCTTTCTTTTTCTCTCGTACTGCTACTTGTATAATGTCCTTCCACACCTTCTGCATATACTGCGCCTTTGCAAGATATTCCAGAAAGCCATCCATATCTGTTTTATTGGGGTCAAAATCCTTTAGAAGAGTTTCAGGCAGAAAGCCCCTGATTATAAGTTCCCCACTGTCTATGAAATTTTCTTCAATCCCACGAAGCTTCTCTTCTAAAGCTGTCTGAAATTTACGCTGTCATTAAACCCTAATACATTTAAAAGCTTCTGGCTTATATTTAACGCGAGCGCCGGATATTCTTTACACTCGTATTCAAGGTTTGCTGCCTGCTCTGCAATAATGTTGTCCTTTAAAAAAGCAGCGCTTGCCGATACGATATTTTTATTTACTGTTTTTATGTAGCGGCTGAAGCTTACCGCTGTTGGACTCTTAAACAAAAATTTTAGCTTTCTGCCTTCGTGCTCATCATCCTCATCCACAGTTACCACAACTTCATAAATCTTGCCATATTTAGATTTAAGCCCTGTTTCACTTATTGGCGCTGCTGTCTGCATTTGGTTTTGAACGCTGTTATCAGCGTCAACTTTACTGTCAATTGCTGCATTTATTCCTAATTCTCCCATTTTAATTCCTCCATTTTTGACAAAAATATTGATAATCTTAATAATTATTTATACAGGGTCATTGCCGTTCCAGACAATTTTACCCGCTATAATAAGGTCAAGATCAACCTTAAATGTTTTATCCCCGTTAGCTGCCTTCATACTGCGCTTGGAGAATGTTACATTGTTCAGCACATCTGTAGCTGTTGTCCCGTCACCGTTGGCATAGGACACTACAATCTTCGGAAACTGTAAGTCATAAAATTTTATGCCATTACTATTGCAGTATTCAAGGATTGCTTCATAGTCATCTCTTAACATGCTTATTTTTCCGTTTGGTTTATAGTTTCCTGTGCCATAGCCGCGCGGAAGTTTCCCATGTCCGTATACAAGCTCTTTTTCCAGCTCGTCATCATAGCTTATTTCCTCTACTTCTGTAACTACCCCCGGAAGACTTAGATCTACATCTCCCCAGTCGTATGTTTTTCCATTTACTTTTAACATGTTTTATTTATGCCCCCTATATATATGGGTTTTTTCTGCCCACATTGATTTCAATGCTTCTAATTATGCCTCTCTGCATATATCTTATTTCTAACAATAATGTCCCATTATTTATTATGGATTCTACAGCATTAGCTGGTATTGTAATTGATGCGGATGATATTTCTTTATCCGTTACCATCTTGTCTAATGGTGTCTGGATAAAGCAGACTTTTGCCTTTAAATCTGCGTCCGGCTTTTCAAGGTCAATGCCAGTTTGGAGCTGTAAAAGCGCTGTCTTGCGTGTTTCTCGGATAACCTTATTTAGTACGCGCACATCTTCCGCATACCTGTAATCTGTATCTTCTGCACCCATCATGCGCGCATTATTTATATAATATCCTGAAAGCCCGTCATACTGCCGCATTGTTAAGTAGCCCATGCTGTCCAGCTCATCTATGCTGTCATCATCTATATCTTCTGGCAGATGTTTTAATGCTTTGCTTTCGCTTATTGACACTGCCGCCGTTTCACCTATGCTCTTGTTTACTGCTGTCCTTGCATACAAACCGCACACAAGCCCCGCAGCATTAGTATCCCTGCTTAATCCGTCCATTCCAACATAAAGCAGCCTTGATGCAACTACTTGCATCTGATAATTCTTTACAGTTTTTCTGGCTTCCTTTAGAGCTGCGATATAGTCCTCCATGCTTTCATCACTGTTTTTCTCAAACGCTTCCAAAACAAACATAAGCGGCTTGTGATAGCGCTCCTGTAGTTCTGCCTGCATTGCAGACACCATCGCCCATGTATCTGCACCACAAGAGCCTACGATATGCACCAGTTCTGTTTCCTGTTTAATGCTTTTAATCACATTTATGCCTTTTATAACATCTTCATTTGTAAGCGCTGGTGCCGTTGTCTGCCATCTGTATGTGTCATTTATTTCGTATGTCTGCTCCCCGCTTAATGTAAATGTTATTATAAGCCCTGTATCCGGCAGCTCAAATTCCCCAGACAGAGGGACTGCCTGCTCCTCTGAATATGTATAGCCGCTATTGATGGAGTATTTGAAAGAAGCTGTATTAAGCCCGCCCTTTCCTGTTATTTTTACAACAATACCAAAGCTGTTGTTTGGTTTTCCAGCTATTGTTACTGCCCCAGAATTGTCGGTTACTGCTGGTTCTAACGCTTTAACTGTCCCCTGCACGGAAGGGGAAATTGGAATACATATAATTTTTGCTGCGCCATTCTCTACAGAATCCATTACTGCATCCCTAAGCGGGCTTAATCCAAGATTTTTTGTTATATAATCCAGCTTATGTGAGCTGGTTATAATAATATTGTTATTGTTTTTTATAGGGCTTGCGCCAATCTTTATATGCACTCCTGTCCCACCTGTATTTTGCACAGATGTAAGATTATCGGTGACTGTATGTATTACATCATTCATTTATTCTTCCTCCAACCACTGCGCCAAGAAAGCAACGGGATGCTTCTTTATATTCCTCCATGCTTACTACTCTGCCTTTATGCCATCCTTTTGACGCGCATATACCTTCATATACTGCATCTGGTGTTTTGCATAGTTCTTTTAATTTCTCAACTGTAAAACACTCACTGCCTTGGTTCTGGTTTTCACTCTCCTGTGTCAAATTTTCTTTCTTTGGCATCTTTTATATCCTTTCTGCCGTTTTACATTGGCGGCATATTTACTGTTAATGCAACATTATCTGCCTTTGCAAAGTCTGTGTCTTTATATACACCGCCTCTGCATACTACTGTTATCTGCACTGCGCATTTTGCCCGTATTATTGTGTCCTCATTATCCATCCAATCCGCCGCTGTCGGCTCTATAGACACATAATTACCATCAATATATATGCCAGGCTGAATGTTATGGAGGAATTTATTATATATTTCCTGAACTTTTTCAATGGTATATTCACCAATTACAACACTAAAAGTTAAACTACGCTCAAATTTTTGTTGTCTTTTATGTTTTTCGCTTATATCTGTGTAGATTCGTTTATTTTTACTTATTGTCAAAACTTC
This sequence comes from uncultured Lachnospiraceae bacterium, assembly GCA_910586095.1. Lineage (GTDB taxonomy): Bacteria > Bacillota > Clostridia > Lachnospirales > Lachnospiraceae > COE1. The sequence goes on from CAJUHQ010000060.1 coordinate 11,901, forward strand.
ATTCTCAAAGAGTACGGCAAACACACGACTTTCCGCTGATGCTTTAAGCGTTTTTGCAGATGTATAGATATTTTTTGCAGCTCCACTTTGTGTTAGATACTCTCTAAGTACATCTCTACATTCTGTAAACATTTAATTTTCTATTACTGCCTCCTGTATTATGGAAGTGACGGCTTGCATATCCTCCTCTGACACGCCTAAAAATGGCCTCGCAGGAATATTTACTTTAACTTCTTTTGCATATATCCATTTGTCATTAATTTTAAATCGTAGCAATTTTCCGCTCTTAGCTCTTATAGTGCGGTTTCTGGCACCAAACTGGTGAGTAGCTGCATATATTTTATTTGTGCCAACTGCAACGCCTTTGTCAGATGTCTCTGCATGGATTGAATTTTTTAACTGCGTAGTTTTTACAAGCGTTTTTCCACTAGTTTCTCTTGCCCTTATAGAATTTTTCCACGGCCTGCCTTCTGGATCTTTTCCAGTATCAAAACGCTCTACTGTAGAAGTGCGAAGCGCTTCTCCAATTGCTGCCATCGCTGCCGCAATATCCGACTCTGACAATGCTCGCAGTCTGTCCAGTAATTCTTGATTTTCCCCCGATAACTCAACTCTGATTGAACTCATTTTCTACCATCCTCTCATGCTTTTTCTTGAAAATAATCGGTGGCTGGATATAAAGTGAAAACTATCTTTGGCAACTGCTTGCCCGATATTATCTACAGTTGTTCCAATATCAATTTTTCCCTCGGCTACCATAGTTAAATATTTTATTGCAGAATTGTATCTTGTCAGATATGTTTTTTCTTGTGTATCCTCATTAATGCCTCGCCTGGAGACAAGGTTATATGCCGCAATATCCTTAGAAAACTTCTTCAAAACGGCGGGAACCTCCTCAAAAGGTGGGCTGTACCGTTTTGATAAATATCCATCAATCTCTGCATCCGCATCCATGATCGCATTTTCAATCAAAAAAGTAATATCCTTTTCTCTTTTTTCCATTGCTTCGACATCTGATTCATCAATGTAGATATCTCCCAAAATCGAATTAAGCATGTCATCTTTTATTAGATCTCTTACATCTGCCACGGTACAGTATCCCATAATCCTATCTCCTTAGTTTGCTTCTCCAGTTCCAGTACTGCCGTATGCAAGTTGCCAGAATGAATATCCTGTATTGTATCTGCCATCTGCTCCGTAAATGTACATATTCTGGTAAAAGACATTGGAATCATTTTCATTAACTTTAGAGACAAATTTAGTAGCTTTGCGCAATTGAAAAATAATCGGCTTCAGCGCCTTAGATACATCTAGCAAGAACCAATTGTCTGGATATTCATCATTTAAAATATTTGCATCCACAAGAAGCTCTGCACTGCCTTTCCAAGGATTAGTTGTCCCGTTGATAATATCAGCCGTTAATATTTCTCTCCCCATTTTTTCCAAATGTGGCGGTACTACCAATAAATTAGGACGTATGTTAATTGCTGTTTCTCTTTCATTTTTGTATCCTGCCATTGTTGCCTTTGCCATTGCATACGAATCCGCAGATAGCTTTGCATCACCCCTATTACTATACTGCTTCTTTCCAACCTTGTGCGCATCGTGGAAATAACTAAGACCGTCATAACACTTACTCTTAAATCCTTTAGGAAGCATTTCGATTACCATAATATCTTGATGTTCTTTAGCAGACTGTCCCATCTGTTCCATTTTGATTGTGTACATTCCGAGATTGTCATCTTCTATATCATCTCTGTTTACTCCGATTGTCATTTCAAAATGTCTATTTTCTACACTATACGATTTTTCTGATAGATTATTAATCTCTCTTTCTCCAATCCACTCTCGCATAGAAGGGAAGTCTCCAAGCCAGCCATATGTATTTAGTTTTGTGCTTGACGGCACTGTTGTAGCAATTCTATCTTTATGTGTTTCCGTAGTTTGGAAAGCCTTGTTAAATGCTGCCGAAAATGTTGTTCGTAGTCCCTGTAAAGCTATATTGTTAATTACCATTTTTGTCCTCCTTATGGCTGAATTAGTATAGTTGCGCATGTGTTATCCACTTCGATAATCTTTCCCACAGCGGATGAGCGCACAGACGACGTTGTAACCGTAGTTGTATCTTTAATATATGCTGTTCTCATTAAGTCAGTAAGTTTTATATCTTCCTGATTAAAGACAAACCCACCACTTGTAAAAGATACTGTTTTCATACCATCACTTCCCATGCGATTATCTATATTATCTGTGGCAATTCCTACAACACGCAGTCCCTCTATCTTTGTTGCTTTCACCAAATATCCTTCTTCATTCAGTGCTACCATATCTGTTTTTTGGATTAATTCGCCCGCTGCTACAGGTGCACACATTTGAATACCACTTACTTTTTGATTTCCTACTCTATTCACTCTTCTTCCCTCTCCATATCCGCATACTTTTCCACGTCCTCTTTAGACATCCCTGTTGCCTTTAGTACAAGTTTATCTACTTCAGTTGGTTTTTTAGGTTCATCTTTTAGATGCAATTTACCTATAGGCACTACCACAGGAGCTTTTTCAACAAAGGACTCAAAACCGGTCCTGTCCTTCAATGCGTATGCTTTCGCCCATTCCTTCTGTGCTGCTGTGATCTTACCTGCTTTTAGCGCCGCCATGACTACCTCTTCCGTTTCATAGTTCCTTATGCGGTTCAACGCATCTTCTATCTCCTGTTTCTGATTGTCTGTGCCTGCCTTCAATGCCATTATTTTGCCTGCTACATCTTCTGTCTTTGCACTGTCTGGCAACCCCAACAGACCTAGTATCACACTATTGGCAACAACTTCTTGCTCTTCTTTCTTATCTTTTTCAGGTTCTGTATTTACTACATTTGCCCCTTTCTCCATTTTGCCCAACTTTTCTACAAGAGCACTCATTACTTCTTCATCTGTGGCCCCTGCTGACAATCCCAAAAGTTCTTTGATTCTTTGCAAATCCATTTTACTATTTCCTCCATTTTCTTCTGCATCAACAGAATTTACGATAGCAAACATTCCGTTGATAGCAGGTGTATTAGTAAGCGCAAGACTATGCAGTGCAACTGCTTTTCCATCCTTCTTTCTTGTCAAAACCACAGGGGATAAGTATTTATATTCTTTGTTTCTTAGATATTCCTTTGCCCGTGGTGTCCACTCCACTTTTGCAACAATGGCATCTGGTGTATAGATTAACTCTTTCACCCATCCACCAGCCGGAGCCTGACAATCCTTTAATGTTTGATGTTCATAATCAACTACAATATCAATTCCACGGCGCTTCATTTCTGCTTTCATGAACTGAAATGACTCTTTATCAACTATAAAATTGCCTTTTTCGGAGCTGACTACTCCTACAGGTAATATTTTTACTTGATCTGGACATTCACCCAAATCCTCATTTGTAAGTATCATTATTTGCTTATATTCTTCATTAGCCATCATCCTATCTCCTGACACGTCCTATAAACGCGTTATAACGCGTTATAGGATAGGTGAAATATTCATGTTGATATTTTATCCATCCTGTTTCATTTTTTCTTTTAAAACCAATTTTAACGTGCTGTTAAAATTACTTGTGTCTGGCATCCACGGGGTTGTTGCTGGATTGTTGCTAAAGCCCTTGTCAGGGAAAACAATCGTATCTCCAACCAATGACCTGGGCGGCTTGCTTGATACTTGTAGATTTCTTTTCTCTACTTGCTCTTTTGTAAGCGACACTACAGTACATCTACACCGATATCCATTAGGTGGATACCAAACATTCCAAATCGGATCATCCGCAGCATATACTTTATCTTGCATAGCGGCATGACTTTCTCGTACATTTCCGTCCCCAGCCGTTTTATATTGCCAATATGGTCTGTATCTTTTTGCTGCCTGCATGTTTGCGTAATGTCCTGCGTTATAGGCTGTTTGCAAGTTTGTTTGATAAATTACATCTAAATGCCACGGATTTGTTGCAGTATAACCGTTTCGCTCCAAAAAGGTATTCATATTTTCTTTGAATGTAGTATATGTTGTCCCATCCTCTACAGCATCTACAAGCTCCCGCAAAAATTGATTTAATATTTCTGCGGATGCATAATGAGCTACAGTAAACGCCCTGTCTTTCGCCTGCTTTTGTAGTTGCTTATACACTTCTGTAGAAACTGCTTCCTTGCTAGAAAGAAATTCTACCGCAAGCCTGAATATATAAGCTTCGGTGGTATCATATATTGTATTAGGCATCAATCAATCCTCCCTATCAAACTCGAAAGATAGATTGACTGCGTTAAAAGATCATTTAGTTCGGAACTCTCCATTTGTTCATATAATTTCTTTAGTTCTTCTTTGTCTTCTAGCTTCTTTTTCAAAACCTCCAAATCTTTTTCTGTATCTAAAAGCTGGAGAAGTGGTTTTGTCATCTTTTCAAAAATTTTGTCAGAGTGCTCAATTGCTGTATTGACAATGCTATCAATAACGGCTTGTCTCTCTTCCTGATTCTCATTCTGGTCATCTTTTAAGCTATATGTATTATACTGATCTGTTATTTGACCTTTGTTAATAACTGATACTTTCCAAGGTTCTAAAACGTTCTCATCTTTTTCTGGCTTAGGGATTGCAAACTTTTTGTAGATATGCCCCTCTGGTATCTTAACCCTCATATCGCAAGCAAGCATTTTGTATATTTCCACTGTTTCTTTTAGATCTTCTGGGGCTTTGCAGTCAAACTGTATTACTGGACAATCTGCATCATCACCAAAATTATACAAAACTAATGGTTGTATAATACATTCATTTATAGTCTCTGCAAGCGCCTGTGCGTCCGCTACAGTCAAGTCATGTCGTACATCTGCATGCACTTTTCCCTGCGCATAAGAACCGCCTCCGCTGTCTGCTGTAAGGGTCTGCCCTACAATCGCCTTACTTGTCTGCTCATCACAATATCGCGCAAGTTGTTCGTATATATCAGCACTGGTTGTTTTGTTGCTTTCGATAAATTCTATAGTAGATGTATCTGGTATAATCCCCGCTGCATCCGTTCCCAAATTTATAATTGCTTCAGCCAGCGCCCCTTTATCCTCTTTGGATGCAGACGCATTATATTTTCCCAGCCTTAATGGCATCCCATAAATTTCACAAAATGCCACCCAATCTTTGATATCGTAATTTTTAAATAAGTACATCCACGCAGCAATACGCAATATTCCAGCACGAGACGGATGTCCGCTTTTTGCTTTATACTTATGTACTACAAATTTATTCTCTGGAAGCGATATCCCTGAAGGATATTCCATAATGCGTATCTTCATTGCATCTGTTTCATAATCCCAATACAATTTTTTAGGATGTACCCATTCAATGTCTTTTATGATACAATTACCATTTTTGTCAATATCCCAATCAATTTCGCATATAGAAATACCTTTGCCTATTGCATCTAAAATATCTAGCATTGTATCACGCAATCGTGGAATCCGTTTCAGTACGTTTGCTACAAAAAGCGCAATCTCTTTGTCAAAATCGGTTACACCTCCAGGCTGTATTGTCCAGTCAAGCCCCGTCACTGCCTGCTTTCTTGTCTGGAGCTGTGAGAAAATATGCGCGTCTTTTTCTTCTATCTCTTCAAACAGCTCCATTTGGCTCATTACATCACCTTGATCTGCTTCACGGAATATTCTTGCAAGTCTACGCGGGTTCAGTCCGTTGGAAGGATACTCCGAATATTTATCATTTATATTTCCGACTGCAATAACCGAAGTAACGGGTTCTTTCTGTCCTGTATCCATTTCTGGATTAAAAGACTTTTTCTTTTTCTTGCTTTTTGCCATTAATATGCCCCTTTTCTAAAACGTAGTTCTCTCTTTTCAACACTTTTATACTCAAACTTAGTGGCTATATTTTTAACTACCTGAGCAAGCGCTACTGCCATGTGCAAACCGTCCGGCGCATCGTCATTCGCTCCCATAGGATATTCTGTAAGCTGTCGGATAAGTTCTTTTTGGCTGTGTAGGAATTTAACCCATTTATTTTTTATAAATGGCTGCAAACTTTTAATCCTGACATCCTTATTTGCATGGGAATTAATTTCTTCTATTGGGATATATTCACCTGATTCTAGTGCTTTTGCGGCCATCACTTCTTTAAAGTAATATTGGAACTGTACAGCTTCAACACCGAATTTGTAATACCCCTTTCCATAATCGCGCTTATACCTTTTATGTGTTTCTCATCATTGATAATCACATCCGGCTTACGCCTTTCGACTGATGCCCCCAATACATACATATAGCCAGTACTCAGGTCTAGTGCTAAGTCTATAATAGATGACGTGTCCGACTTCTTATTCTTTCCAAGTGATGGATCATTTGCACCGATCAGAATAAAATTAGCTGTCTTAAAGTCCGGCGGATTGTCATCGTAATAGTCCAACCATTCCTCATTAAAGTCTGCATTGTCTGGATCAATTGGATTATTTTGCATCTCACTATTAAAGGAGGCTGTTCCTTCTGTGGCGCGCATTTTCATAAGATCTTTGTAAGTCCACTTTTCGCTCCACAATACTTCTGTACCTGCAAGCATTTCACTTTCATTTGCCTGGTAAAATGTTTCTGCATTTTCTTTGTGATCTGAATCAAACAGATTTGTATAAATTCTTTCCCATTGCTCCCACAAATCCTTATTATCTGCCTCTGAGATAATTGCACGATATATTTTTGAGTCATATTCTGCATTTTTAGTCAAAATGTAAGAGAGCAACGAATCATAGTGCAAAATAGTTCCTATATACATAATATCTGTATATGTGTCTCCTGATTTAGATACAGCCTTGTTAAACCAGTTTTTCAATTTCCGCCGCTGTTCTGGTGTCTCTACATTCTCGTCATTTTCAATGTCATCTAGCACGATCAAGTCAGGCCGCCAAGCTCTGTGACGTCTTCCGCGTATCTTTTTTCCAGAGCCAAGCGCTTCTACCTTTATATTAGACTTTGTAACAATTACATTACTTCTCCATGCCTTTTCACCTTTCAATTCCCCAAAATCCTGTATGATATGGTAATTGTCCTCTAGCTCTGTCTTGATATCATCTAAAAAACTTTCCGCTTGCTCCGAAGAATCGGATATGATAATCACGTAGTGTTTGTATCTATACATTATTGCGTGCAGTGTATCTTTGAATGTAAAGTTTGTAGACTTTGCATGACCTCGCGGAGCTGCAATTGCATTATGACTGCCCTTTTCTTTATCAACTTCCTTATAGTCCTTATACGGATTTTTACATTTCAATACTCCGTTAATCCACATGCTGTCTAACTCTTCATGAAAAGCGGGTGATTTTCTTACGAAAAAATGCGGAAAATACGCCCTGCCAAAATAAGACAAATCAATTGCTGCAAGTTGTTTCCGAAGTCCTTTGTCTCCGAATAATGGCGTTGTTCCTGCTATATATTCGTTATATAACCTTTTTCGCAGCTCATAGTTTTTGTCATTTTTTCTAAGAATATATTCTGCAAAAAGATCATGTTGATACTTTTCATTGTCTTCAATTTCTGTGTTTCTTTCGTCAAGACCTTCTATCCAATCATCTAGATCAATCATTATTCATCCGCCTCCGCGCTTTTTCTAAGATCTCTTTTAGCTGCCTCGCAGACTGCTCGTCCTGTTTAATAACAAGCATAATATCTGATTCCATCTCTTTCAGTGCTAGATCTGCCTTTTTTTGCATGTCTTGTCTTACCTTATCTTTATAAGTTTTTGTCCTATTCAAAGAGACTACAAGTCGTCCGGCCTTATCCAATGGCATAGTATCAAATTCTTCCTCCGCAGTTGCCAGTCTGTCGATCAGCCCCGCAGTCAGTATTTTCATTGCAGGTTCTGTAAAGTCTGCGTCTGGATTGTTTTTGATGTAAGAGACAAGTTTCTCTGTTTGTTCCTGCGCCTGTTTTAATCTGTTGAAGGCTGCTTCGCTTTTTTTAGCATATCTGCAAAGTCCTGATCGAGAGATAGAGTATCCATTCTTTTTTACAAATGCCACTATACTGTCATATGAATTGCTACGATCTTCCAACAGGCAGTCTACTTCTACTTTCAAGTCAGGTGGAAGCTGCTCTACTTTTGGACAAGTTCTTGTCCTATTTCTCTTTTCACCCATACTACATCTCCACACCAAGATCTTCTGTCATACCTTCTGCTAAGTTTATTCCTTTATTAGTTAGCTTTATTACTGCATCCTCTGCATATACGCTATATGATTTTACTTTTTTATCCGTAAATTCCACATAGCCCCCATTTACAAGGTATTCGATATGATCTTTAATGTCTGGTTTTGTAATATACTCTTGTATATACAACGCGTTCGCTAAATGTCTTGTCAAAGCCATATAATTAGAGCTGCGAATCAAACTTCGTATAATATAACCTCTAATTGCCCTATTTCTATCACGTTCCTGGATTTCTTGATCGTTAAGCGCCATTCCCTTTTCTCCCATCTCTTCCCGTTGTCATAAGCATCAAGATTTGGTCGACCTTTGTATTTGTGTCTTTTATATCTGATTGTATTCCGTTCAGATAACGGTAAAATTCTTCACGTTGTACAAATGTTATAGCAAAGTCTCCTTTTATATTACCTAGTTCTTCTCGCAGTCCTGTAATATCTTGATCCACTTTTTCTTTAATTTTGTTAATGCGCGCATTTAATGTTTCTATTTGTTCGTCGATTTTATTTGCATTTTGCGCTATCCCATCTGTTATTTGCTTAAATTGATGTTTGAACAAAAACAGAAATGCCCCGCCAAGTATACTCAATACTGTTGCCAACGTTATAAACTGTTCTGTCCCAAGGTATACTGCACCTTTCATAGCTTACCCCTTCCTGTCTGGAACAAAACGCTTCCAAATGTCGTATAATGTATCCCAACCATTTATACTTAAGTATCCAACAACAAATGCTGCAAAAAATGCCGCCACTAAATACCACCACTGAAACGCCATATCCGCAGCGTTCATGTAAACGATCATTGCCCCTGCAACCACCACAAACGACACTACAAGTACTGTCAACTTTGTTGGCACTCTTTTTATTTTCCATAAATCTTTTATCATTTCTACAATTATCATCACTAACGCTGCCAAAATGCCAATAATGGATAATATCGTAAATGTACTTAATGCTGTCATAAATACCTCCCCTTACACTGCCTTAAATTGTTCTCTTGATAATGGACCACATTTCTTGTCTACTGACAATCCTAATCGCTGTTGTGCTAAGGCTAATGCCTTGTCGGATGATTGGCCCCACTTTCCATCAATCTGTGATGCATCTGGCTTTCCTTTTTCGTCCAAAAATAGCCCGAATCTCCACAAGTGCCACTGTACCCATTTGACATCATCACCATATAAAAGAGTACGACCAGGCTGATAGAAGATCGTTCTGGTTGGTTCTATGTATGGATTATCAGATGCCTTGATATAAGTAGGATCTTTTGATACCTGTTCAGCAGGTGGAACTGATACTACAGGACAAAGATTGATATAGACCTGATTCATATCCAAATCTTTTGAGCTCACTCCATAGAAAGCTCCTTTTCCTGTTGAACTATGCTGCCACAAATAAGGACTTTTGTGTTTTCCACTGTTGGCATAGCTACCTTTAGTAGCAGAATACTTTGCAAACCAGAGAGGATACTTTTGAATGAGCGTAGGCAAGAACTTTTTAGACTGTATATAGTCTTGATTAGAATAAATTCCTGCCTC
>CAJUHQ010000061.1:0-10677 GCA_910586095.1 uncultured Lachnospiraceae bacterium
CTCATGACAGACATGGGGGGTTACTATGATATATCTCAATTCCAAAGTATACCATAGTCTTTTAAGGACTGCAATCTTAAAAAAGGATTTTGAAAATACTGCTTAGAAATTATCTTTTGTAGAAATCATGCCCACCATAAGTAAACAAAAAAGTAAGATTATTGTCAAACCACTGAGCATTTTCTAATGGTGTATATTTTCGTGCCATAAAAAACAAAGCGCCATTTGATACATCCTCTCCTTTCAAGGCGCTGTAAACTACTTCCTTTGTCTCCTCCGATACATTTACCTTATTGATTACACCATTTGACACGGGCGAAAACTGTGCCACACTTTGTTCTCCCTGATATACAACATCAACTACAGTATCTGGAAATGCCATACTTCTTACTCGGTTAATCACCACATTGGCAACCAAAAGTTTACCTGTTCTATCCTCTCCTCCTGCCTCAGCCTCAACAATCTTAAAAAGTGTTTCAATATCTGCATCTGTTACTTCAATGCAAAATCGCTGCTGTAGTGTCTGATAGGAAATAACACGTTCTAGTGATTCAAGTCGTTCCATCTCTACAAGCTGTGTCTGTACTGATATTGTTTCTTGATTGTTCATACTTCCTGCCTGTACATTCATATCTTTCAAAAACAATAACAACACTGCACAGGCAATGTTTGCAACAAATAAAAAGATATAACTTTTTGAATACATGCTTTTGATATCGTTTCCTTTCTTTTTCCTAATTTCTATGCGATAGCCAAATTTTTAGTCTCTATGCTACAACTAGTTTCTATATAGAGATAATGAAAGTTTTTGCGTAGCACATTTTATCGTTCATTTTTTCTTTAATTAGTCTATTCGCTTGTCCGTAAAAAAATTCATAAACTTTCCTGTTATTAAAACAATTTCACCCAAAATTGTATACATGCTTTACTATAGTAAAGAAATTGCATAAATTGTCGATATAATATATATTATTCATACTTTATACACAATTAACTCAATATTAAGGGGTGAGAGCTATGGTTGTACAACACAACATTGAAGCTATGAATGCATGCAGGATGCAAAGTATGGTAAAAGGAACTGTGTCTACATCTATGCAGAAATTAGCATCTGGATATCGCATTAATTCGGCGAGCGACAATGCGGCAGGTTTAGCAATTTCCGAAAAGATGCGCTTTCAAATTAGAGGATTGCACAGAGGGGCAAATAATATTCAAGAAGGAATTGGATATTGTCAAACTGCGGATGGTGCATTACACGAAGTGCATGATATGCTTCAACGGATGAATGAACTCGCAGTCGAATCAGCAAATGGAACAAATTCTATGATGGACAGACTTTGTATCGACGACGAAGTACAGAACTTGCTATGCGAACTGCAACGTGTCTGTGACACAACAAAATATAATGATGAATATATTTTTAAGTGTACTGATGTAGAACCTGATTTCTATGATCCTGCACAACATGTATATCATCTAAAATTTTCGGGATATCCCAATGATCTATTTGTATACAATGACTCTTATGACAAAACAACTGGCACTGTTACTTACGGCGGCATTGCCTACAATGGGAAACGCTATTCTTGGTCAAGTATCAGTCCCACCATGTATGACAGTACAACAGGAAAATTTCGTGAAGGAACCTATACTCTAAAGGCTGATGATGGTTCCTACTTGACTTTGTTATGTGAAAATGGCAGTGTGCCTCCTCAGGTTTCAAGAGCATTTACTACATCCGCAAGTGAAAAAGGAATCTTAATCAACGATAGTTTAATTAGTTGGGATATGGTAAAGACAGCTTCGGGTGAATCACTCGACCCAAAAAACATCAAAAATGAACCGTATTCTTTTACGTATCATGGAATTACTGTATCATTTACTCCAGAACCAACAGATGATTTTAATGAAGTTATAGCGAAAATGACGGGAACTCACTGGAAAAGTACTTACAGAGTGCCTGATATTACAACGACTGCAATTTACACAGATTTTTCAAAGACCAAAGCCACTTTTACAGACCGCGCAGAAGTAGAAAAATTCTTAAATGCTCAGGGTTCAACAACTACTGTTAGCGCTTATACATTGCGCGCAGATGAGGATGGTATTTGGCTTGAACAGAATGGACAAGATGTTCCAAATTCAAAAAAGACATGGGTTGACATTGGGATAACAGATGCCAATAGTCAAAATGAAAATATATGGTCTGATAAAATTTATGAATATATTTTTCAACAGACACCCGCCACAGATCTGGCCTTTAGTTTTCAGATTATTAACAATGAGATCAGTAAAGATTCAATTATTGATGCGCTAGATGGAGCGAGTCTATCTATCTCGAAAGACTATAAATATGAAATTGAAGATCACGCCAATTTGACAGAAGATCCAGCACAGAAAAATGCAAATATATTAAAAGCACAAATTTCAAGTAACCTCAAACTGACATTGGAGGAGGATTATCGATTGGGGATGGATTATTCCACTATTACGCAAACGCCTCCCGAAAAACCAGAAATTCCTGAACAACAATTGGTTTACGACCCCACTACTAAAACGTTTTCTCTCTCCTATCCTTTGTCTGGAAGTGCTACTCCTACTTCCAAAGACTACGTTAGTACACAGAAAGCCAGCAATACAACAGTCAAGAATAAAATTATGGCAAACATGGATGAGTATCTAAAATTGATTAAGATGAGACACCTTGCTGGGGCTTCCAAACCCGAAATTCTTGATCTAGCATCTTTGATTTCTGGTGATAAGATTACAGGAAATGGCAATAGTACTTACTTAAAAGATGTTTTTGTGATCGATCCAAAAGATCCTGATTTTCAAAACCTAAAAACCACATTATCAACACCTTCAAACCGAACTCCCTATGCCAGTGCAAGCATTGATTTCTCAGGTCTTGGTACCTCCTATGAACTGTTTGATCTCGTAGGAATGGGATTTAATTCAACATGCCAAACTTGTAGCAATCATTACAGCATACAGTTTACAACACCACAGGCAACCAACAATACTTCTTGGGATACTGCCACATCCAGCGATGGATATCAATACCGATACAAAAAAATACAAAGCGGCTCAAACCATACTCTCTATATTGATATTGAATCTTTAGAGCCTATGCTTGGTACTGTAACAGACAACACAAAAAAAGGAGTGGCATTTACCAATGCACTCGTTGACATTCTTGATAAGTCTGGATTTGATTTTCATTTTACACAGTATGCAACATATACTGACAGTGCCAAATTGTATATATTTGACAACAGAACACAGTATTCCAGTGGAGCCACCAATGCCTCATTCTCTCCATATTCTTATACGGCTAACACCATTGCTGATGTTAAAATTCAATTAAATGACACAAGTAATTCATCTGAAAATATTTCTGTCGAATATGAATATGACTATAAGGATCTATTTGATGAGAAAAATCTTACTTTTTCTTATGTAGCAGACCCAAATGGAAAATATATTCAAAATGCCGCTACTGGCAAATACGAAAAATATGATCCGTTTGATCCCACTCATGCTACACTACAGCGATACACTCTAGATGATGTCTCATTTAATACAAATGGAAAGACAAAAGAAGAATTTGTGGAAGATTATATTGACACTATTTTTACCAAAATAGCAGATGCTTCCAAGATTAATCTAATCAATGACAAAGCACAATACTATATCGCTGGAGAAGCCAAAAACAGTCCTGCATGGGTCACAAAATACAATACACCTTATCAAATTTTGTCACCTGAAAAATCCAACAAGCAGTTTGATGGTCTTTTGCGAATCCAATGCAGCTCCAATGTGATAGACAGCATCTATATTCCCAAACAAAAGTTGTCTGTATCACGCATGGGACTGGCTGGACTCACTGTAAAAACAGAAAGTCACTCAAATAAGGCGATCCGTCTTGTGGACCAAGCACTAACCAAGATAAATACTATCCGAAGTACTTTCGGTGCCTATCAAAATCGATTGGAACATGCATATCTCATCAATCAAAATACAAATGAAAATACACAGAGTGCTGAATCCATTATACGCGACACAGATATGGCGGAAGAGATGGTGAACTATGCTAACGCCAATATCCTACAACAAGCGGGATGGTCTGTACTCGCGCAGGCAAATCTAATAAAACAAGAAGTATTGCGTCTGTTAGGTTAATTTTGCCACTATCCAAAATGACATCTTACATTTGTGAATGAAGCTGTTGCAAAATTTGGCAATTTGCATACGCCATTTTGCAACAGCCCTATTTTTGCTATGAAAGTTAAAGAACAACTTTCATAGCATGGATGGCCATGCGGCCCGCCAGACAAAAGGCTGTGCATGATAAGGGTTTACTATATATGCATCTATGATACTATACAATCGCTCAAATTTGTTATAGCGAATTGAAGTTTGCGTTATTCAAAAATCTTTTCTTTTTCAATCTATAAACCTTTAAAAAAATGTTCTTCTAACATAAGACACAGACAATGGTAAATTGGTAGGTGTAACTCTTGTATTTTGTAAGTTTCTTCTTCATTTACATCAAGAATAATATCGGCAACTTTTGCCAATTTTCCGCCACCTTTTCCTGTCAGTCCAATGACTTTCATTCCTTTTGCCTTAGCTGTCACAGCCGCATATAAAACATTAAGAGAATTTCCTGAAGTTGATATCCCTAGAAATACATCCTTATCTTCTCCATAAGCAAATACTTGTTGTGCAAAACACATTGTTCCTTCCACATCATTTAAAAAGGCCGTATTTAGACTATTGTGATTGGTCAGCGCAATTGTAGGCAATCCGTATTGTAACTTCTCGGCTAATTCTTTACCTATAATACTATCTATTGACTCTAATTTATCACATATTTGTGCATCTAACTTTCTAGTCAAGAGAAAGCCTTTCATTAATTCTCCTGTAATATGTTCTGCATCCGCAGCACTTCCCCCGTTTCCTGCAATCAGTAATTTACCGTGTTTTTCATAACATTCCTCCAAAATTTTATACGCTTTTTCCAGTGTATTTTTGATGCTCTCTAAGATGGGATATCGCTGTATCAACTGATACATATATCGTCTTACTCCTAAGATCTCATTTATACAGGTTCTTAAATCTTGATAGCGACTCACATGATCTATAAAATTTGTTCCAATATAAGCTACTTGACATCCTGCTCTTTTTCCTGCCTCTATATCAATTTTGCTATCTCCGACCATCCATGACTGACTCAAATCAATGTTATATTTTGCTGCTGCTCTAAACAGCATACCAGGTTGAGGCTTTCTGCAATCACACACAATCTTATATTCTGTACGTTCTCCCACAAATCCTTTATCTGGATGGTGCGGACAATAAAAAATATCGTCCACATAAGCGCCTGCTTCTCCTAATAATGTCTCTATTTTGTTATGAATCGTCTGTAGCTCTTCAATACTGACTTCTCCCCTTGCAACAACAGGCTGATTAGTCACAATAATACAAAGATATCCTGACTGATTAATCCATTTAATTGCATCTGCAACTCCTTTTATTAGCTTAACTTGATCAAGATCTGTCAGAAAACCTACATATTGATTGATTGTTCCATCACGATCTAAAAAAATTGCTTTTTGCTTGTTTATCAGATTTTTCTTCGAGACAATCCCTGACTTGATATCCTTTGTCACTTCAAAATATCGCTCTGGTGTTCCCATATCTTTAATATATTCTGGCGAATCATAGGCATACAATTTTTTTTGCTGAATCAATGGTTTTAACAAATCTCTATCCAAATCTTTTTTCTGTGGACTGTCAATTGATTCTAATACCTCTGGCGACAATAAATGCAATCCTGCGTTGACACGATTTGAATACCATGTCCTTTCTTCTTCTTTGGTCAACCACTGACAGACTCTATTTTCATCTGTAGTAAGAATGACGCTGCTGTCATAAGGATGGTTATTGGGATGTGTAAAAATGGTTGCCGCTGCTTTATTGTTTAGATGTGCCTGATAAAATTTATCCAAATCTACATCAAAAATAATATCTCCATTAATCAGCAAAAAATCTTCTTGTATGATCTCTTTGCAATAATACAACGCTCCTGCTGTTCCTAAGG
This sequence comes from uncultured Lachnospiraceae bacterium, assembly GCA_910586095.1. Taxonomy (GTDB): domain Bacteria; phylum Bacillota; class Clostridia; order Lachnospirales; family Lachnospiraceae; genus COE1. Next base: position 6,110 of record CAJUHQ010000061.1, read on the forward strand.
GTTCCTTCTCTCTTATATAGGAAATACTCACTCCAAATCGCGAACCATCTCCAAAAAATTTTTCTATCATGTCTCCCATATGGCCAATCACCAATATAATATCTATATATCCTTGCTTTTTTAGACATTCAATTTGATATTGCAAAATTGGTTTTTCACATATTTCTATCATAGGTTTAGGAACCGTTGTATTGACAGATGCGATTCGCGTACCTTTTCCACCTGCCATAATCACAGTCTTCATTTTTATTTTGTCTCTCCATTCTCCAACTAAGCTTTCTGCCGTTCTTTAACAGTTTCTGGTACATAATGAATCACCCGTGTTCCCTCATTTTCAAAAGCAAATGGTACATATAACAGGTCCTTCATAGCCTCTCTAACTGCTGTTTGATACTCTTTTTTTACATAAAAAAGCAAAAAACCACCACCACCTGCCCCAAGCAGTTTCCCTCCGATTGCACCTGCCCGAATCGCACGTGCATAGGCGATATCTATGGACTGTGTAGAAACAATTGTTGTGATGCCTCGTTTGATCTTCCATGCATAATCTAACAGCCTTCCAAACTCATCTAAATCACACTCTGTAATCAAAATTTGTTCAGCCTCGTCAACCAGCCTAAACAACTCCAATAACTGTGCTTGTTTGGATGCGATACTTGTCTTTGTCGCAACTTGTATGTCTGCGGAAAATCTTGAGAAACCAGTGAAAAATAACATGAGATTCTCATTTAAGCGTGCCTTTTTATCTGGCGAAATAATAATAGGCTTCACTGTATAGTCCTCTGCATGAAAATCAATGCGGTTTAGACCACCAAAAGCAGCAGCAATCTGATCTTGTACTCCACCTGCTTCGTTGCACAACACTCTCTCTAGATAAATTGCATCATTAGCAAGCTGACGTTTATCGGCATATCTGCCTTCTAATGCATAAAATGCATTGAGCATGCCTACTGCAAAAGAACTACTTGTCCCTAATCCTGAACGCGCAGGTAAATCGGCCTCATATGTAATGCGCAAATTATTCAACCTCAAATATTTCATAGCCTCACGCACAGCAGGATGTTGTATCGATTCTACTTCGCGAACGCGTTCAATCTTGCTGTAAGACAACTCTGTATAATAATCAAAAAATGGCGGTAAATGACGAACAGTAACATAACAATATTTGTCAAATGTAGTGGATAATACAGCTCCTCCATGCTCTTTATAAAATTCCTCAAAATCTGTTCCTCCACCAAAAAATGACATTCTAAATGGTGTCTGTGTGATGACCATATATTTAAAATCCTTTCTCTATAAATAGACAAATATGACTGTTTTGCATGAATCTTTATCTTATAAGTGATAGCAGCTATGTTATTTTTTTGATTTGTTATTGTGTTCTTTGTAGTTCTATTTTTAATCTATGTACAATATTTTTAAATCTTACAGATCGTATATTGACTAATAAAAGCAATATATTAGAAACCACAAAACATAGAATAGCCAATACTATGAGATCTATATACGTTGTACATAAGACACATCCACTTATTAGATATGTTATAAATGAAATTCCTACTGCCTTTAGCACATAAATTAAAGTATCTTTATAATAATTTATCTCTTGATCTTTAAAATACTCTTTGTACAAAACTCTAACACTCCACGGAAAACTAATACCAACATCACTTATTATTGTAGCTGCAAAAACTCCTTTAACTCCCCATTTTTGAATCAGCAAAATATTGAGTATAATATCAACCATTGCACATATATATGGGCGATATCTGTCCTCCCACCAAAGCCCCTTCGCATCTTTATATAAAGCTATAGTATCTTTCATTTTCCAAAGATAAAAATATATTACAATTAAAATCATTACATCTTCTTTAAATAGTAAATCCTCTCCCATCCAAATTTTCATAAATGGTTGAAATAAACTTAATAAGCAAGATGCACAAACAGTTATAACCCAGTTATATAAAAATGTTATATCAGCAAAATTTTTATAGTTTTCTTCTCGTGTTTTTACAATTAGATTGTTACCAATCCCTGCTAATAATGATAATAAAATAATATCTAAAAAACTAAAAATACCTTGTATAATATAATAATAATTTCCATAAATTGCCGTCACTGTCAGCCCCATAAAGGCTGAAATTGTTATTGTATCAGCGGAATGTATAATTGCTCCATAAATTCTTTGCCCTATCAATGCTTTTGTCTTCTTGATGATTTCAGAGCAATATTTTACCTGCCCTTTTCCTACAAAATATTGAGGAAACATTTTTTTTGCTTTTCTTGTTATACAAAGATTTTGCAAAAAAGTCGCTACTGGATATAACAACACCAAAAAATAATAATTTTTGCAAAAAACAACTACTGCGATTTGTAGACTATATAGAATGACATTCACTACTACATTAACTTTGCTTATTTCTGCATTTTTTTGATGGGCTGAAAACAACAATCCTCTATATGCTAAGACTCCATAACTGATAGATGTATTTAGTAAATATAAAAAATAGATTAGAAATATATTTAGTTCTGATGGATAATTTGCATCTTTTATCAAAAATGGAATAAGTGGAATCATTGCCATCCCAATGAATAAAATACCAAACCCTATAATTGACAAAAATTTTTTGTACATTCCTAATATATTAGAAATGGTATTGTCATCATTTTGTGCAATGGGTTCATACATACTTTGTACCAATGCTGTTCCAAAACCCAATTCTGCCAAAGATAAGAATTGCAGAATTGATGAAAATAATCCATTTAATCCAATATACTGTTCACCTAATACTTTAATAACGACAGTTCTCAATACAAATTGTAAGATAATGACAAGAAATTTATTGAAAAATCCATAAATAACATTAAAGAAAAAATTTCTCTTTACATTTATATGCATATATTTTTCACCATTCCTTTTTCATCTCATTTATTATATTTTCTACTGTCTTTTCCCATGAAAAATTGTGTGATTGTATCAATCCATTTTGTGCTTGTACTCTTCTATACTCTTCATCAAAATAGTATTTTTCATAAGCCTCGATGTGCTGCTTATCACTACTCCATTCAATCAAAATTCCTGCATTATCTACGACTTCTGGTATCGAAGAATTATTACTTGCAATAACTGGGCAACCACATTTCATTGCCTCTAAAGGTGGAACTCCAAATCCTTCATATTGTGATGTATACACAAAGAAAAATGCACCACTATACAATAACGGCAAATCTTCATCATCAATATATCCTACTCTATAAACGATTTCTGAAAAGCCTTCTATTTCTCCTATAGCATATTCAAATTCTTTAATAAAAGAATCCCATGTCCCTCCCCCTAAGATTAATATTAAATCCTTTATTTGATTCTTTTTAATAAATTCTATAAACGTTTTTACTATTCTAATTAAATTTTTTCTAGGCTCTATTGTACATAAACTAAAGACATATTTTTTATCTTGTGCTATATGATATTTCTGCTTTATCATTGACAAACGTATTTTATCAACACATGGTGTAAACTGGTTGGAACATGCATGATAGACTACTCTGATTCTGTTCGGATTCAACTCCTTTTTTAATGCTAAAAAATCAGTTCTTGTATTATAGGAATTTGCTAAAAAAAGTTCATCATTATTCATACTATTTACTAATTCTTTTACCCAATGTTTTTGGTATTTATTATTCATTCTAGGAAAATATTCTGGATGCATAAATGCAATAGTATCATGTAATACAATCACTTTTATAATCTTATTATTTTTTAAAATATATTTTGGTGCTTGCTGGCGTGGCGAAAAATAAAAATCGTATTCATTTATTCTATAAAAATATCGGTGTATACTATCATATATTTTTGCTACTCCTTCTATCATCAATTCAACTATTCTTAACCAATAATTCCTGAACATTTTTTTATTATTCTTATAAAAAATTCTTCTTTTTTCTATTTCTGTCCATATTTTGCTAAATATAGTTAAATACTTTCCATAATTTATCCAATTAACAGTTACTACTCCAAATATTTCAAACATCGCCTTTTCACAATCATATCTATCTATGATCTTACTGTAAAAGGCAAGTTCAATATCTTTTCTCTCAAGCATTGTTTTTAAAATGTTATATGAACAAAAATATATCCCTGTTCTGTTTGACCCATTTTTTATGCCATCCTTTATTGATGATATATCATATATAATTTTAATTTTTTCTTTCACTTCTATTCTCCAACAATATCATCTCATTATCCCCTTATTTATTCTAAATGACATAGAAGATTATTACCTCAACGTTCCCCATATAATAGATTCAAATCCATAGTAAGCCCATGTACCTTTTAAAACTCTTCCTTCTATTTTGGACTTTTTTTCATGAAACTTACCAATCATTCTATATAAAAATGGTGAATAATTCTTGCATGCATACGTTATTTCAATATGATTCTCCTTTAAAATTTTTATAATATTCTTCCATTGAGGAAGCCAAACATGTGTATCATCATCATAAAAATTTAAAGTACCCCCCCGATTTGGAAAAGTAACAGAAGCTTCTGATGGAAAGGAGAGATATAT
>CAJUHQ010000061.1:10687-21461 GCA_910586095.1 uncultured Lachnospiraceae bacterium
TACTCCCGCCTGGTTTCAGATCCAAAACCATATTCTTCAGTACTTGATAAGGTTCATTACAATGCTCAATATTATGAGAACTAATGACGACATCTATACTCCCTATAAACTCTTCTAATTTATTAGCAAAATTTTCAGGAGATACAATATGATATTCATCCATCTTAGATTTTGTATCCTTTCCCAAATTGTAATCGCCTATATCCACCCCAATATAATAACAATTAGGACATATTTTTTTAATGGAACTTACACTGTCATTTCCACATCCTACATCCAATATACGCAAGTGCTTTTTGCCAATATGTACTTGTAAAAAATGATTCTTCCAATGAGGTTTTATTATTCCTCTATAATAATATTGAATTTTTCTCATTTATGTATCTCCTACTTAAATTCTATGAATCACACAATGGTAATGCCTTTTGACTATCATTTTTCCCATACATTAAAAAAATAATTGTGCGTTATCATTTCATATTGATCTACTAAATCTACACTATCCCGATCTGAAATGACTACAGTTCCTAATTTTAAAAACTCTATCTCCTTCCTATCTTCAAGATAAATCAATTTTGCATCTGGTCTAAGAAATTGCAAATATACAATAGATGAATTACCTTTTAGCTGAAATAAATATAAGGTATCAATCGTACCACTTTTTTCTTCAATTTCATCTAATAATACAAAATTTGATGCAAGTACCTCCTCAGTCCATTGATATAACCTCTCATTTGCATCATATAAAGCAATATAAATCCACCATACGCAAATAATTCCTAACCAACAATATACTTTTGCTATTCTAAAAGCCTTCCCACTTTTTAATACACACAATACTACACATAAAAAGCTTGCTCTCAATAATGCAATAAAAATTGCCTTCATATCAAATCCATATTTATAGCATAAGTCAGCTATTCCAACACAGTTGACTCCCATATTTGTTAGAGATTGATTATATGGATTATATTTAGACGTAATCATAGACAAAATTATTGTGATAAAAATAATATAACCTGTCTCTTTTTTATTGTCTTCTTGTACTAAAAGTTCTGCGATACCAAATAAAAGGATAGGTCCCAAAAAGCATGAATGATATCTCCCATACATCAACAAATCTGCGCGATCTTCATAATATGCAAAATAGATTGAAGCAATACCTAATGCTGCCATAAATGATAAAAGCACAAACAAATAGGGAAATACCGATGTCCATGTTCTCAATCTTATATATGATATAATCTTTTTTGTTAGATAGACAAAACCATATCCTGCTATAAGAAACGAAGAAACTAATGTATAGAATGACTTTCCTAAAAAAGAAATCAAAAGTCTATATAATCCATCTGTATTTATCAGTGATTTTACTTTTGATACTTGTCCCTCCATCCCTGCATTTGCCATTTCTATATCAGGGACATTACAAAACAATACATTTTGAAAATATTTTTTTCCTACATACCATAGAATAAGCCCTATTATTATAGATATTAAAAAAATCAATTTCTTTTTCCAATATCCTGTCTTTCTCCAACATATAATAAAACTCAGAATAAATGATAGAACAATTCCAATTGCTCTATTATGAGAAGCTAACAGGACTGTCAATACAATACTAAATAGAATTTCTCTTGATCTGCTATATTCTATAAAGATAGACAAATATACTACTATCCAAAATAAAAAAGATAACAATGTTTCCGCTAGTGTCATCTTGGCATAAAAAATGTTAGAAGAATACGTTATTACAACAAATGATCCAATTGCTGCTTGGTACTCGTTTTTATTAATTAATTTTAACCAACATTTATACGCGAGAAAGTAACTCCCTATTAACATAATTACGTTTACAACCAATGCTGCTTGATACATTGTTTGTGCATCATGAAACAATTTCATAATAATAGATAATATGAAGAATCCATATCCATATCCATAATAAGAAAAACTTATAACCGAATCTGACCAGTCCTTGCCATTTAACCATGCTGCTGGAAGCCAATATGCATATTCATCCGCTATAATTGTTATAGTAGTATTTCGTCTTATACCCCACAACGCAGAAAAACAGATTATTGCTATTAAAAAAATATGTATTGTTATATGTATCCAATTCTTTTTTTTATAAAAGAACATTCTACTAGTTATGCTCCTTTCTCAGCCTACATTTCCTTCAATATGTCAGTCATTGTATTAGAATAATTGTAATAATCAAATTGCTCTTTAACAAATTTCCGGCCATTTTCTCCTATCTGTTGGGCGGTTTTTCTATTATTAATAATTTGTTCAATAGCATTTATATACTCCTGTGCACTTTCACAATGGTAATACTCTTTTCCAGAACACCCTCCTATTCCTTCTATTCCAATATGATTTGTTAAAATGGGAATTCCAGAAGAAAAACCTTCCAAAACTTTTACTTTGATTCCTGCTCCATATAACAAAGGTACTACCATACAAGTACTTTTTTCAAAATATGTAGACACATCTTTCACAAATCCTGTAATAATAATTCTCTCACTTTCAAATTTCTTTAATGATTTGTGCGGCCTACTTCCTACAATTATAAAACGAACAGTACTATCTTCTATCTTAGAGAAAACATTTTGAATAAACCAAATTGCACTTAAATAATTTTCTCTTCTAGACATTGCTCCATAAAATAATAAATCCTTATATGGTGTATTTGCACTTCTATTTACATGAAAATATTGATCGTAATATGGAACTAATACTTTTATTTTTGATTTTTCTATATTATTTTCTATCAATAAATTATAATCTTTTTTATTATTTACAAACACTAAATCCGCCATATTTAGGCTATGTAATTCTTTCTTCTTTAAGTTTTGAAAACGTATTTTATAAAAAATTTTCTGAATTATAAATCTCTCAAGAAGATATCTTCTCTCATAATTTTGGAACGTAACATCCTCTTCAATTACAATGAATTTAGCATTTGGAAAATACTTCCTAATTTTTTGTTGTAATATCCCTAATGATGTCCATTGCAATATTACTATATCAGGTCTATAACCTGTTTTATTTAGATATTTGATTCGTTTTAAGCACTCATGTACTCGATAATTGGATATAACATTGGCATATTTTGTAAATGGATTCAATATAGATACACTGTTATATACTTTCTTCACAAAAGTACTCCAACTATTCTGGTCAAGATAACAAATATCTGCATCTAGTCCATATTTATCTAAATCACTCTTTCCAAGATCTTTTTTTTCACAAAACGAAATTAATTTTACATGAAATTGTTGAACTGCATGAACCTTCTTGATATAAAAATTATGTGTTTTTCCGCCAGCGTGATCTACTTTATCATATGGTATACTAATTGACATCCATAATAGTTCCTTATGCATATCTCTCCTCTTTACTAATGATCTTGTTCTAATGATTTTTTATCATTGCATTACTAATCTGGCCATTCTTCTGCATCTACTAGAGAATCACGAATAGCCTCTAAATAGCCAAATTTATTTTTAGTATCTGGTTCTAAGTAACCTCCTTCTGCCCACTCATTCCATGCAAATACAAATATATATTCTGTCGCATATTCCTTTTTTACTTTATGTAACAATTGTACAAAATAGTTTTTGAACTTTTCTACAGTGACTCCTGTACAAACACTACCTTTTTTTCCTTTTCGTGGAGTGCAATCCCAATCGACAAAAGCACCTGCAATACATTTGTCATGTACAGGTTTATGCTTTAAAATAGCCTTCCAATAAGTATCATAATTTCTGTATTCCATGCCTTTTTCAAAATATAAAGTAGAAAAAAAACTTGTGCGAAAGAGCTTGTCCATTTGTATCATTACTTTTTCTTTTATTTTTTTTAGAAATAAGTAATTAGAGCTTTTTAACCATCTCGCTGCAAAATTTGGCTGATATTCAATTGCATAACGGATGAATGAATCCTCTTTTCCATAAGAATTTATATCTGAAAATTGACTAGCATAACATAGTCCATCAAATCCATATTCTCGTGCAAGTTCATTCCAATATAAAAACATCTCTTTTCTACAAGAAATAATATCCGGCCTATAGATGACTACTAATGGTTTATTTCCTTCCTTAATATATCGTTTGTCCTGAAAAAACGAAAGTAGATATAAAAAGTGCTCCTTCCATTCACTTTTATCGCCATACTCTTGTTTAATCAATATTTTTCTTTCACCTGACACCCATGCATTTGTCCAATTTTCGTTCGCCCAACATACACAATATCTAAGTGGAATAGACGGATCGTTACGCAAATTTTCCATTGGCTTTTCTAAAAGTTTATGTCCTCCAAACCAATAATGATACATGCAAAAGCCATAGATTCCATATTGATTGGCAAGATCTGCCTGCCATTTCATAACAGTGGAATCTAACAGATTATAATAGTTGTCATGCAAAGGTACTCTTGGTTGATTATGCCCTTCAAACAAAGGTTCTGCGTTCTTTACATTTACCCATTCAGTGAATCCTTCTCCCCACCACAAATCATTTTCTGGAATTTGATGAAATTGCGGCAAGTAAAATGCAATGATTTTCATAATAATCCCCCATGCCGCCTTTGGCGGCTCAAATAGAAATGAAAAACGCAGTCCTTTTGCGTTTTTCCTGTGTGAAATTTTAATTTCACATTAACTCCCATCTGCCCGCCTTAGCGGGCTCTCTAATCAAGATGTGTGAAATTTTAATTTCACATTAACTCCCATTCTTGGACATATTTGCATTGCAAACAAAGTTCTTATTATATTCCCTCTTACATACTTTCTTTTGTGAGTGATCTTATTTTATTTATCACAAAAATATATAGGTAATACACCACCTACTCTTGCGCTTTATTATAAATATTTTTCATAAATTGTTTAAAATCGTTCTTTACGGCATTATGTTCATATTTTTCAAGAAAACGATTTCTAACAGAATCATAAAATCTGCTGCGCTTTTCATTTTTAGTATATGCGTTTATTTCTCTTATAAAATCTACTGCGTTGGCACATACTACCATCTCGTCTATTGCCTCAATATCATATCCCTCAAACGCTTCCTTTGTTCCCAATATGTACTTTCCATACATCATTGCCTCGGCTGTTTTCGTCTTCATTCCATTTCCATATAGGATTGGCAACACTACCACATCCGCCCTATAATAATATGTAGCAGTAGATAGCACTGTTCCTACTACTGTGACTCGCTCTCCTTCTAGTTGTCTTTGAAGCTTCTCCATATCCTTTCCTATAATGATAAGGTTTACACTATTGTCGCAATATGGTAAAACAGTCTCTATAAACCATTGAATTCCCTGATTGTTTGGTCCAAAAAATGCTCCAACAAATAATAGAGTGATTCTATCTTCTGGCTGTGTTATCTTTTGTTCTTCAAATACATCTATATAGGATACTGGCAATATATAGTCCATCTTTCTATGATAAATCCGATCGACTTCTATTGCATCACGCATATTTAGGCCCATAATATAATCCGCTCTTTGTAACAATGCTTTTTCATTTTTGTAATAAGACAAATATGGAAAAAAGTATAGAATATTCTCATGTATTACTTTATCCCAAACATGATTTTTTTCTACATTATGTAAATAGGCTATAATTTGCATAGAATTTTTATAATATTTTTTAATCTTTGTAAGAAGATTTCCTGTAAATGTACTATCAAAAAAAATAATATCTGGTTGCAATGTAGCAATATACTTTATAAGTTTTTTTTCTGTGCTTTTACTATATCCATTGCGCAAAAACAGACAATTGTAGTATTGTTCTACCCGATTTCTATGTTTTGGAAAGGCCATTACATTCTTAGCTTTTTGACTGATATCTATATTTGAGAATGTGACAACATATATATTCTCCTCCCCATATATCCACGAAAGCAATTGATAATTTTTAAAACTTCCCTGTCTACCTCCAACTAACTGATTAGACAAAAATTCATGCCCTGCCAAAAAAACTAGTTTCATTTTTTACACCCTTATGTGCCCTAGCACGCATACCAATCAATAACTTTATCTACCCTTTTTTCGCACATACTTTTTTGATAATATTTTCATACTGTTTTACAACTATACCCCAATCGTAATGCGACTTCGTAAATTCTGAAAAGCGCTGTCCTAATTGTCTATAATCTTCTAGGTTTAAAACTTCTCTAATTTTATTAGAAAATTCTACTGCATTTCCACCTTCTACTAGAAATCCATTCTTATCATGCTGTATAGCCATTGAGATTCCATCCACATTGGATGCTATTACAATAGATCCTGCCAAACTAGCTTCTATTGCAACTAGTCCAAAGCCTTCCATATCATTTTCTATGTGAATATTGGGCATAATAAAAATATCTGAATTGCAATAACATTGGTCTACTACTTTATCAGATGCTTCTGTAATCAGTCGAATACGCTCTTTTCCATCTAACTTTTCAATAATATTTTGTATGTGTGTTAATTCAGGTCCTTTTCCTACAATAAAATAAACAATATCTTTGCTTAAAGTGTGAAATACATTTGCTAAAAACCAGGAAACTCCTTTTCGTTTAACTAGTCTGCCTGTTGTCAACAATATATACTTGTCTTTCTCAAATCCATATTCCCTCAAAAACTCTTGCTTATTTCTAACTATTTTATCATATCTGTTCTTGTCAACGCCTAATGCAACTGTGATAGAATTATCTATTCCAATATTATGTAATAATTGCTTTGTTGCATCACTGTTACATACATAACTCTCAAAACTTCCTTTTGCAAATCGCCGAAGATACCATTGATATAATGGATGGGGATATGTGATATCTAATCCATGCACTGCAACAATGCGCTTTGTCTGTGGCGAAATTTTTTTACACACGCTGCCAATCATGCATAACAACAAATCTCCTACCATTATCACATCATACTTTCTAGCATTGATAATGGTATAAATAAGTACATATGGAAAAAACCAAATTAAATGCTTTTGATTTCTCCCAAGCACTAGTAATGTCACATCGAAATCATCTCTATTTATTCGTGAAAAAATAGATGTGCAAAATGTAGCCATTCCACCTAAGCTCGGATAATATTGTCGTGAAATACACAATACTTTTATTTTATTTTTCATTTATATTCTCTTTCTATGCTGCTATTTGACACATTCTTCTGATTTATTTTGTAAAGGATAGTATCGTAACATTTCTATTTTATCCTTTTTATGTTCTTACTATATGCATTTTACCATCACAACTCTATACGAAAATTATCTTTTTCTGTTGTGCTAAACTCGGTCTTGGCATCCACTACATGATAGGTTCTAACAGCTTCTCTCTCAAGCTTTTGCTGCATATACAATGCATCATATTCTGTTCTTCGCACATGATATTGTGTATCTTGTAAGAGACGTCGGTTTGCTGCTATTGTATCTGATACAAGTCCTATCATAAAAGTCAAAAATCCTATAATAATTAACATTGCTGCCAAAATTAGCGACTGTACATGCCCTGTAGCTGTTCCCTTAATCATATAAATAAAGTATCTAGTAATAAATGCGATCCCTACTATGGTAGGTGGTATCATACAAAATGTAAAGAATTTTAATGGTTTGTACATCATATAGGCACGCAAAATCGTGACTATAGACTTCTTTACATACCCCCATATACTTTTAAATAATCGTGATGGTCTAAGCTCTTCATTGGTTCTGATTGGAACCCATGTAATTGCCAGTTTCTCGCGACCTGCCTGCACAATAGTTTCCAATGTATATGTATAATCATTGACTACATTAATGCGCATGGCTGCCTCACGGCTCAACGCTCTGAATCCGCTAGGCGCATCTGGAATATCGGTTGCAGATGCCTTTCTAACTGCCCAGCTACCAATATGTTGTAATTTCTTTTTTAAGAATGAAAAATGTTCTGTCTCATCAATTGGTCGTGCCCCAATCACATAGTCAGCCCTTTTATCCAGTATTGGTTGTATCAATTTTTGAATGTCATCTGCCATATACTGATTGTCTGCATCTGTATTCACTATAATGTCCGCCCCCTGTCGCAGACATTCATCTAATCCCGCCATAAATCCTTTTGCTAGCCCTTTGTTTTGTGTAAAGTTCACTATATGGTGTACTCCCCACTTTTGGGCAACTTCAACTGTATTATCTTTGCTGCCATCATTAATAATCAAATACTCAATTTCATCTATCCCTTGAAGCTGTTTTGGCAGTGCATTGAGGGCGATCTCAAGCGTCTCTGATTCATTGTAGCATGGTATCTGAATAATGAGTTTCATCTATTATACCCCTTGCGTGCTTTGCACGCATACCAATCAATAGTTTGAAAGTTTACTTTCAAACTTATCCCCCTCTACTATATATCGCTGAACAAGTCTTATGTAGCGTCCTTAGATTCTTTAGATTTTCTTTGTTTAGAAAGTGCAGATACAATTCCTACCAAAAAGATTGCTATTACCAACCCGACGATAATACCACCCCAAATTCTAGAAGTTTTTTGCTGTTGTTCAAGCATAAGACTCTCTTCATAGCTATTAATATAGTCATTTCTAACACTTTCAAACTCTTTATCTAATTCATCAAAATCCCCTTCGGATAATATGGATGTAATCAGTATATAACCTTCTTTTCCTCCACTCATTACCTTGCACCATTCCCCTGATGTATATTCTGTTACAATCACACTATCTCCTACATGAAGTGATGCGATCTCCTCTGCATCTTGATTATCCTCTGCTTTTAAGCTTGTCTCTTGAGCAATCTCATAGACTCTGTTTACGCTGATTCCATCTTCTTGCGCTGCATACACATATAACCCTGATACCAGAATCAGATTGATTATCATCATCACTGTCATCAACACTATTTTCCATATGGTCTGTCTTTTCATACTTTGTTGCATTTTGTCTACTTCTCTCCTATCTACTTACTTTACTAATCATTCATGTTGCCACTAATGTGAAATTTTATAGTTCACATTAGTGGCAACATGAGAGATTAGTTATAAAATATAGCTAAATGTCCCATTGTACGCCAATATGTATAGTTTTCTTTTAATTCCTCTATTTTGATATTGTTAAAGTCTGTCACTACAAAATCATCCTGAGTCAACTGACTACTGTCTTCTTTGATTATGATTTTTGCATCTCGTATACGAAATTGTATACTATCAATATAGGATTGTTCCTCCTGTTTTAGATAAACAATTTGAATGTTTTCTTTTTGCTTCTCTTGTATGAAATCTGCCAACTGCACATCGCGAAACGCTGCCAATTGACATTCTCCAGATACTGTTTGTACCAACCGCATTGCAAGTAATATCTGCATTAGTACCACACACAAAAGAAGCCATTTTTGACATCTTTTGTATTCATTGTAAACAACTGCTGTCACAAGCACTGTCAACAAAATTCCCATCCCTAACGCTTCTATATGAAAACGAATCGGCTCAAAATGCTGTGCATCATAAAGATAGCTGATTCCAAGAGACATATATACATGCATATTCGTTACATGATACTGATTAATCACATATAATAAAATTCCCATCATGGGAATCTGCATACACAAAAGTTTTGCTGTATTTTTCCACACATGCTTTTCTCTTGTTATTGCCACACATCCAAGTACCATAAAAATCGGAAGAATTTGTTCATTGTATCTTCCATAAGTCAGGCCATCAATCCGACTACCTACCCCCGAAATATAAATAGATGTAATTGCAATCTCTCCTACTGTAGCAAGAAGGATAAAAAAATAAAACAAATTTTTTTGTTGTATAACCTTTTTGACAGCAAACGCCACTCCATGATAAAAAAGGCCAAAACTGGCAAGCCCCAAATAAAGAACTTTACCATTAATACTGACTAAGAGATTATAAAATCCTTGAAGCGTAAACAGTCCTTTTACTTTATCAATTTGACCTTTGTAATCATTTCGTACAAATATCTCATTGGAAGCATACAGATTTACAGAAATGTATTTTTTGATCTGTGTTATGGTCAAAAGCATTACTAGACTCATTATCGTTGCAATCACAAAACCATATAGTATTCTTTGAACATTTTTTCTATCTTTTGTACAAATCCTTCTTCCTTGATAGATTAAAATCACAATCAAGTTTGCAATTACAATCCCTACTGTACGCATATGAACTGTATATATATATGTATTTGCTACTACCAAGGCAAGAAGTATACGTATATTTGCTTCTTTTAAATACTGATATGTCAACATACATATTATGATGTACAACAACATCACAATAGTTTCTGTCATGGTGGTTCGCGCATAATAAAGCCATGCAGGATAAGTGATTGCTATCATGACATAGAATTCTATCGAATTTTTTTCAGGTGTATTTATCAGTTTTTTGGACAGTCTTGTTAGAAGCAAAAATGATATTGCCAAAAACAAAAAATTTAGTCCAACAGCCATCCTATAGGCAATCACTGAATCGGTAATCAGTTTAAAAATCGGATAGAGAATTATTGAATATCCAAAAGAATAATATGATCCTAGTGATACCACATTCGACCAATCGTAACCAGATAATTTTGCGGCATATGACCAATATCCAAATTCATCTGGGAACATTTCAAAACCATATAACTTACCAATGTTATACATAAAAAAGCTTGCTAACAATGCCAAAAATAAAACTCTATAATGCCAATCCTTCCCCTTCATTTTCTTACCTTTTTCAGGACAGCAGACTTGTACCTGCTGTCCTGATTGTTAATTCGTACGGATTAACAA
>CAJUHQ010000062.1:0-2608 GCA_910586095.1 uncultured Lachnospiraceae bacterium
AAACAGGGAAATTGATATTTTGATTGTAGTCAATATGTTTCTTACAGGATTTGACGCAACCACATTGAATACTTTGTGGGTGGACAAGAACTTGAAATATCATGGATTATTGCAGGCGTTTTCACGCACAAACCGTATTCTCAATTCTGTAAAGACTTTTGGGAATATTGTATGTTTCCGCAATCTGGAGGAAGAAACCAACAATGCGATTGCACTTTTTGGGGACAAAGAGGCGGGGAGCGTTGTTTTATTAAAAAATTTTGAAAGCTACTATAATGGATATGATGAGAATGGAAAACATGTTGATGGTTATGTGGAATTAATAGACAAGTTGAACACTCTGTTTCCTCTGGGCTCACCATTTGGAGGAGAGAAGGCAGAAAAAGAGTTTATTATGCTTTATGGGGCTATTCTTAGAATAAAAAATATTCTTTCCACATTCGATCATTTTGAGGGAAAAGAAATTTTGTCAGAGCGAGAGTTTCAAGATTACCAAAGCGAGTATATTGATCTTTATCAGAAATATAAGTCAAAGAAAAATGAAAAGAAAGAAAATATCAATGATGATGTAGTGTTTGAAATTGAGCTTGTGAAACAGGTGGAAATCAATATTGACTATATTCTTATGTTGGTTAAGAAGTATCAACAGGAAGGAAATCAGAATAAAGAGATTGTTGTAACAATTGAAAAGGCGGTTCATTCTAGTATGAATCTGCGCAGCAAAATGGAGTTAATTAGGAATTTTCTGTCAAGAATCAACGCGCAGACCGAAGTAGACGGGGATTGGAAGAAGTTCGTGGACGAGCAAAGAGAGAATGACCTTTCTATGATTATCGATGAAGAAAGATTGAAGGCACAAGAAACACATAAATTTATAGATAATTCGTTTCGGGATGGTGTGTTGAAAACAACAGGGACGGATATTGATGTTATTATGCCTGCGGTGTCACGTTTTGGCGGAGGTAATAGGGCAGAGAAGAAGAAAAGAGTGATAGATAGATTGATGGCTTATTATGAGAAGTATGTGGAGCTTGTTAGTATGAATTAGTTCTGTATAGTGATGTGCCAGAAAAATGATGGATTATGAAGCACTAGAAATTGGACATGGTTGGTATTAAGGAATTGCTTTTGTGAATGAAGCAAAATTAATAAGGATAGAATTTGATAACGCAAAGCAAGAGAATAATATTGAGCGGTATACAGAGTTTACCATAAATATTAGTGCAATCTAATAAGTGTTAGTACACACTAATATTTATGGTAGATATAATAATTAGTACATTGAATAAATAACTAGATTTATAGAGTGTGTTACTCAGGTATCAATGTACACTCAAATATTTCATTTTCCTGGCAAAATCCATTCCTTTTGTACCAATTGATGGAATTTGTACTAGGCCAGACAATGAGTAACTCACACTGTTGGTTTTGTAGATACTGTTTGATATAGGTTACTAGTTCTGTTCCCTTTTTGTTGTTTCGATATTCTTTTAGTGTATAAACGTTTGTTAAGTATGCAATGTACTTGGTGGTTCTATTTGGTTTTGGAAGTTTTGGAATGATCGATACAAACATTGCAGAGATAATGACGTCATTTTCTTCCAATACAAATATTTTATATGTATGATCTGTCTTTAAAAAATCTATAAATTCTGTAATGAAGTTTTCTTTATGGACTCCTGTAAGATTGTTTTCACCATAAACAAGATCATCCTCTTTGCAGTGGAGCCATTTCATAATCGCTAATTGTTCATAATCTTTTTCGACTGCTATTCGTATCATAGCAACCTCCTATTATACAATTCCTAAAATATCGTATACCATCCTAAAAAATTTATGTTCACGGTGTTGTCTTGATCTGCTCCTTGAGTCCCTTTAGCTTAGAAAATTGAAGGGCGGATATGCGAAAAACATGGCGATCTTGCATAGTTACAGAAAGCGGGGTGATGGAGGTCGCGAACCGTAGATTGATAATCACCGTTTTGCTAATGCGATAAAACTCTTTATATGGTTCTGTAAGACGTTGAAATTCTCCCGCATCTTCTGTAAGTATAGTCTGTGTTCCATCCTCTAACGTGATTGTATAGGATGTGGCATCTGCTATATAGTATAGAATATGTTCCACAGGGATATAGTGCTTATCGCCATTTGCACAGTGGACAGGAAGCGTTTCAATATGCCCATGTACCTGAGTATCTCCCAGTGCTAATAGATCAGGAAGTGGAGCGGGAATATACGGTTTTTTCTGGTGTATGACATTTTCGGGCAGGTTGGGAATCTTTGTGTAATCAACGGTAGAGGAGTATAAAATAATGGGCGCAGTGAATCCCATTTCTGTGATGGCAGCAATAATTTCTGCACTGAGTGTGGGTGTTTCAGACATATCCATAAATACTAAATCGTACATAAGTGGATGAAATAGAAAATGTTCCTTATCTCCATAAGAATCTACATACAGAAGGTTTGGGGTGCCCATACGCTTGTCGGATTCGCGCGAGAGCAGGCGTTCCAAATGCCGTCTGTCTGCAACATTGTCATCACAGATCGCGATATGCATAAAAGTAATCCTCCATTTTAAGTTCCGCATTGTCTCTACCTATACGGAAAA
>CAJUHQ010000062.1:2708-21334 GCA_910586095.1 uncultured Lachnospiraceae bacterium
GGCGGAGACGTTTTCGTGCGCTAAAGAAAAGCGCGCGAAAAAGCTCCGAGTATAGGTAGAGCCAAAGCTGTGAAAAAGTCCCGCATTGCCTCTACCTATACGGAAAAGGCGGAGACGTTTTCGTGCGCTAAAGGAAAGCGCGCGAAAAAGCTCCGAGTATAAGGTAGAGCCAAAGCTGTGAAAAAGTTCCGCATTGTCTCTACCTATACGGAAAAGGCGGAGACGTTTTCGTGCGCTAAAGAAAAGCGCGCGAAAAAGCTCCGAGTATAGATAGGGCCAAAGCATAGTATCAATATCCGTTGATAGTTCTTAACTAAACGTCCATGCAGTCGTATTTGCACCACCATCAATAAAAATGGGCGTTTAGAAACCAGATGCACACATGCAGCAAGCTGCATGGCGCGTGTACGGACAGCGCAGCAAGTGCGCAGTCCTGATTGAAGATCGAGACTTTTACATAATAATAAATTGTAGTGGTAAGTGTAGCAGTGCAACAATTGCTGCGACCTGCAAAAGTAAGATGACTGGCATGCCTAAAACAAAGTACCAGTGTCGTGTTTTATGGTGAAAAAACTTCATGCCAATAATAGAACCGATACTACCACCGATAATGGCAATAAAGAAAAGAGTCGCTTCTGGTATACGCCAAAGCTTTTTGATGGCCTTTCTTTTATCAATCCCCATCATAGCAAAGCCAATCAAATTCATCCCCACAAGATAGATGACAACAATTTTCCATACAGTCATAATAATTCCACCCTACACAAAAAGAAGAAAAACTTATAGCAGTTTTAAAAATGCACTTTGTCATTATTGGTGTACTGACTATAAGAGTCAAATTAAGAGTCTTTAGAAGTGCTTAGTTTTTTCATGGCCCGCACTTTGCAGGACAGTCCAAAGAGATTGATAAAGCCTTCTGCGTCGTGGTGGTCATACAAATCACCTGTCTTAAAGGAAGCAATGCTTTCATTATAGAGAGAGTATGGACTAGTTTCGCCAGCTTTGATAATATTGCCTTTGTACAGTTTGAATTTCACTTCACCAGTCACATCTTCTTGAGTTTTTTCAATAAATGCTTGGATCGCTTCGCGCTTAGGTGTAAACCATTTTCCCTCATATACAGTATCAGCAAATTTATTGCCCATTTCCTTTTTTAAGGTATAAGTATCACGGTCGAGAATTAACTCTTCAAGTTGCTGATGTGCTTCCATAAGAATGGTTCCACCAGGAGTTTCGTATACACCACGTGATTTCATGCCAACTACGCGGTTCTCAACAATATCCACGATACCAATGCCATGTTTTCCGCCTAATCTGTTCAACTCGCGAATAATATCAGAAACTTTCATTTCCTTGCCATTTACTGTTTTTGGAACACCCTTTTCAAAGGTCATAGTCACATATTCACCTTCGTCTGGAGCTTTTTCGGGTGTGGTTCCTAACACAAGCAGATGTTCGTAGTTAGGTTCACATGCAGGATCTTCGAGTTCCAATCCCTCATGGCTAATATGCCAGAGATTTCTGTCACGGCTGTAGGAAGAGTCCGCTGAGAATGGCAGATGGATATCATGTGCCTTGCAGTATTCAATTTCGGATTCACGTGAATCCATTGTCCACTTGTCATTTCTCCATGCAGCAATAATCTTGATGTCGGGTGCTAATGCCTTAATGCCAAGCTCGAAACGGATCTGATCGTTTCCCTTTCCAGTGGCACCATGACAGATTGCAGTAGCGCCTTCTTTTCTTGCAATTTCTACCAGCTTTTTAGCAATGAGTGGTCTTGCCATAGAAGTGCCCAAAAGATATTTATTTTCATAGATGGCATTGGCTTGTACACAAGGTACAATGTATTCGTCGCAAAATTCATCAATTACATTTTCAATGTAGAGTTTTTCTGCACCGCAGGATTTTGCGCGCTCTTCAAGTCCATCAAGCTCCTCTTCTTGACCACAGTCAATACAAACACAGATTACTTCATAATCAAAGTTCTCTTTGAGCCAAGGAATAATAGCAGTGGTATCAAGGCCGCCAGAATAGGCAAGTACTACTTTTTCTTTCATAAATTTAATTTCCTCATTTCTGCGCCGCTTTTTGTACATTCAAGTTTGTGGATGCAGCGCAGACACAAACTTGAGAGTGAAACCTGTTCACTTTTCCCTCATTAGGATATGTAATTTATATTTTTGGTAACTAAAATTAATATACATCATTATCTTGTATAAATCAAGTGTAAAATTATACATTTTATATTGACAAAATCGTTTAAAAGTGTAGAATATAGAAACAATAAGATGAATAATATGCATAAAAAATGAATAAAAATACAGTGATTGCAGTTGAGAAACGAATGAAAAAGGTCTAAAAAAGTAGTTGTATTTATGTGGCGAATAAATTATGATGTAAAGTAGGTTTTTATGAGCGGATTCCACAAAATCCTTCAACAAAAGGTACAAAATACTATTGTGGAAAAGGGATAGGCATAAAAACTTATGAAAAGAAGAGAGGATATCATGATAAGATTGATGACGATTGAGGATTACGATCAAGTACATACACTTTGGATGTCGATCAAAGGATTTGCGATTAGAAGCATTGACGATTCGCGTAAGGGAGTGGAACGGTTCCTAAAAAGAAATCCAACAACGAGTGTAGTGGCAATAGAGGATGGAAAGGTGGTAGGCGCTATTCTCTGCGGGCATGATGGCAGACGCGGATGCCTGTATCATGTGTGTGTGTCACCCGATTATCGCAGGCGCGGGATTGGCAAGGCAATGGTAGTATTTTGCATGGATGCATTAAAAGAGGAACAGATTAATAAGGTTAGCTTGATTGCATTTACAAAAAATGATGTTGGCAATGCATTTTGGCACAATGTTGGGTGGAAACAGCGAGGAGATCTAAACTACTATGATTTTGTACTAAATAACGAAAATATAGAAGCATTTAATCGATAATCTATAAAAGGTCATCCGCTGTAATTTTAGGAAAATTTATTAATAGTGATATAGACAGGGCAATTTAAATAAGGCTAGCAGTATAAGAGTGAATTGAAAGGAGCATGGTTGTTAAAATGAAACAAATTGAAGGTGGAGTCACTGCGGCAACAGGATTTGAGGCAGCAGGCATTGAAGCAGGTGTGAAATACCAAAATAGAAAAGATATGGCGATTGTATATAGTACAGTACCATGCAAAGCAGCGGGAACGTTTACTACTAATGTAGTCAAGGCGGCTCCTGTGCAGTGGGATAAAGATATTGTAGAAAACAGTGACTTTGTACAAGCAGTTATTGTCAATACAGGCATAGCCAACGCAGGGACAGGCAAACAGGGACTAGAATATTGTAAACAGGAGGCAGCAAAGGCAGCAAATTTGTTGGGGATTCCAGAAAAAGCCGTGTTTGTAGGCTCTACAGGAGTCATTGGAAAACAGCTTCCAATAGATAGAATACTAGCAGGGATAGAAAAGCTTGTGGTGGCAAAAGATCATTCTATTCAGGCTGGAAAGGATGCGGCAACGGCTATTATGACAACAGATACTGTTACCAAAGAAATCGCGGTGGAGATAGAGATTAGTGGTAAGAAGGTAATTGTAGGAGGAATGAGCAAGGGTTCTGGCATGATTCATCCTAATATGTGTACTATGCTTGCCTATATTACTAGTGATATCTGTATAAGTAAGGAACTGTTGCAGGAGGCATTGAGTACAAGTATTATTGATACATTTAATATGATTTCGGTGGATGGAGATACTTCTACAAATGATACTTGTCTGTTAATGGCAAACGGTATGGCGAACAATCCAGAAATTACAGAGAAAGGCGCAGAATATGAACAGTTTTGTAAGGCGCTCAATGTTGTCAATACATATCTTGCCAGAAAGATGGCAGGTGATGGAGAGGGAGCATGCGCATTGTTTGAGACTACTGTTTATAATGCGGCCACTAAACAAGATGCACGCATACTCGCAAAATCAGTCATTGGCTCTAACCTAACAAAGGCGGCTATCTATGGACATGATGCCAACTGGGGCAGAATTTTGTGTGCGCTAGGATATGCGGGAGTAACATTTGATCCAGAAAACGTTGATATTTTTGTACAGTCAAAGGCAGGACAACTTCAGCTTTGTAAGAATGGTGTCGAGAATGTCTATAGTGAGGAGGAGGCAGCAAAAATTTTGTCTGAATCAGAGGTCACAGTGCTTGTGGACATGAAGATGGGCAGCGAAACGGCAACGGCGTGGGGATGTGATCTCACATATGATTATATCAAGATTAATGCAGATTATCGTTCATAAAAATGGGAAGTACCATATGAAGTCTCGTTTTAGAAGAACAGATAAGAATCTGATGCTTTTTGTGATGTGAAGTAGAGTATTTTTTGATTTTTATTGATATAGAAAGAATTGATTGAGTTGGAGAGGGAGAACAAATGAGTGATAACAGTATGGACAAAATTCTGTCAAAGGCGGAAGTATTGATTGAGGCGCTTCCCTATATTCAGAAATTTAATAGAAAATATATTGTAGTGAAGTATGGCGGAAGTGCTATGAGCAATGAGGAACTTCAGGAGAATGTTATCAAGGATGTAACGCTTTTGAAGTTAGTAGGCTTTAAGCCGATTATTGTACATGGTGGTGGCAAGGAGATTAGCCGCTGGGTGAATAAGGTCGGAAAAGAATCGCAATTTGTCAATGGACTGCGCGTGACTGACGCAGAGACAATGGAAATTGCCGAGATGGTGTTAAACAAAGTCAACAAGAGTTTGGTGACAATGGTCAATGAACTGGGCGTGAAGGCTGTAGGAATCAGTGGTAAGGATGGGGATCTCTTACAAGTTGACAAGAAATATTCAGACGGACAGGATATTGGCTTTGTAGGAGAGATCAAACAGGTGAATCCCAAAGTCCTGTTTGACTTGATCGAGAAGGATTTTCTGCCCATTGTAGCGCCGATTGGATTGGATGACCATTTTCAGACTTACAATATCAATGCAGATGATGCGGCATGTGCCATTGCAAAGGCAGTAGGAGCGGAAAAATTGGCATTTCTCACAGATATTGAGGGATTGTACAGAGATCTCAATGATAAGTCTTCATTTTTGTCAAGAATATCTGTCTCTCAAGCAGACGGGTTGATTCGTGATGGATTTATTGGTGGTGGGATGCTTCCCAAACTAAACAATTGTACCAATGCCATCAAAAACGGGGTTAATCGCGTGCATATTTTAGATGGACGTATTCCACACTGTCTACTTTTGGAGATTTTTACTAGGAATGGTGTGGGTACAGCGATTGTAAAGGATGAAGATCTAGCGCAAATGGACCATGAATGAAGGTTGTAAAACAGTAGTAGAAATGAGGAAAAATATGAACATGAAAGAGTATATCAATGAGGCAGAGTCTGTCCTTTTGCACACCTACAACCGCTATCCAATTGTGTGGGATAGAGGCGATGGAATGTATTTGTATGATATTGAGGGGAAAAAGTACCTTGATTTTGTGGCAGGAATTGCCGTATTTGCGCTAGGTTATAACAATCAGGCTTATAATGATGCGCTGAAAGCACAGATTGATAAAGTAATCCACACATCTAATTATTATTATAATATTCCAGCAATTGAAGCCGCCAAAAAACTCAAAAAAGTTTCTGGCATGGATAGAGTCTTTTTTACAAATAGTGGAGCGGAGGCTGTTGAAGGAGTATTAAAGGCAGCGCGCAAGTATGCTTTTTTGAGAGATGGGCATACAGATCATGAGATTGTTGCCATGAATCACTCTTTTCATGGCAGGACAATGGGAGCGCTTTCTGTGACAGGAAATGCACAGTATAGAGAGGCATTTGAACCGTTGATTGGCAATATTCGATTTGCTGATTTTAATGATTTTGAGAGTGTGGCATCGGCTGTGACAGACAAAACATGTGCGATTATTTTTGAGACAGTACAGGGTGAAGGTGGTATTTATCCAGCAACAAAAGAATTTTTGCAGCAGGTGCGTACTCTTTGTGACAAGAAGGATATTCTGTTGATTTTGGATGAGATTCAGTGCGGTATGGGACGAACAGGCACAATGTTTGCATGGCAGCGCTATGGGATCAAACCAGATCTGATGGCAAGCGCAAAGGCAATCGGGTGTGGAGTGCCAGTTGGAGCATTTATGATGACGCAGAAGGTCGCAAATCATTCTTTGACAAGCGGGGATCATGGCACGACATATGGTGGAAATCCTCTTGCATGTACTGCAATCTCACAGGTGATTGATCTGTTTGAGCAACAAAATATCTTAGAAAATGTTGAAAAGACAGGTGCATATTTATACGAGACATTGGAGAATATAGCCGCAAAACATGAATATGTTAAGGAACACAGAGGAATCGGATTGATGCAGGGATTAGAGTGTAATGGCTCTGTGGGAGAGATTATTCAGCGGGCAATCCAAAAAGGATTGTTACTAATCAATGCAGGACCCAATATCATTCGATTCATCCCACCATTGATTGCTGGTAGGGAGGATGTGGATGCTATGGCTAAGATACTCGACGAGTGTTTATCAGAAAAACAAAACACTTGTTTTATGGAGAGGATTGAATGAAACAAAACAAAGTAAAAAAGAGAATCCTAGGTGAGCTTGTGGCACTTTTGATTGTTGCCATTATTCTGATTGTTATTGTGTATTACAAAAAAACAGACAATGTGGATCACTCGGCGCTTGATGTCAAGAAGGAAACAATACAACTATGGTATACAGACGATGCGTTGACAGATTATCTAAACAGCAAGGCGCTTGAGTTTTATGATAGAACAGATATTCGTGTTGACATTCAGTTACAATCAGGGTTGGAGTATCTTGAGGCGATCAATGAGGCCAGTGTTCAAAATGCAGAAAATGCGCCGGATATTTATATAGTAAGTAATGATTCATTAGAAAAAGCTTACTTAGCGGGGCTTGCTACAGAGCTTTCTGATTCATCGCCAGTATATGACGAGACACTTTTTAATCAGGCAGCTCGCAATGCGGTGACATACAATGGAAACTATGTGGGTTGTCCAATGTATTTTGAAACGAGTGCTCTTCTTTACAATAAGACCTATCTTGAACAGATTGCACAGGAGGCAAACAATACAGCAGATGAGTCAACAAACCCTGTGACAGCAGAACAACTGATTCCGTCGAGTATAGCTGATATCTTAAATTTTGCAGATATGTATTCCGTGCCAGAAAATGTGGAGTATTTCTTTCGCTGGGATGTGTCGGATATTTTTTATAATTATTTTTTTATAGGAAATTATATTTCAGTGGGTGGTGCCTTTGGAGATGACAAGTCACAGATTGATATCTACAATACAGAATCGATAGCAAGCTTAAAAGTATATCAAGAGTTGAATCAGTTTTTTTCTATTGATACAAAGGAAACGAACTACGACACCATTATGCAGGAATTTCAGGAGGGCAAGACAATTTATACAATTGCGACAAGTGATTGTATCAGGAAGCTAGATGAAGCGACTCAAAATGGAACATTTGCTTATGAGTATGGTGTTGCAAAGTTGCCGGACATCAATCAGGAGCTTACGACTAGAGGGATGTCAGTGACAAATGCTCTTGTTATCAATGGATATTCACAACACAAAAAAGCAGCAGAGCATTTTCTAGAATACATAGTTACAGATGCGAGCGCCGATTTGTATGACATGGCAGGAAAGTTGTCAGCAGTTAATGCTGCGGGCAAGATGGATGCACACAGCGCGGCATTTTTGCAAAATTATTCAGCTTCTGTACCTATTCCTAAGATGCTAGAGACTAGTAATTTCTGGGTGGAACTCGAAATTTGTTTTGCAAAGGTGTGGGGTGGTGCGGACGCCAACACACAGATTCGGCAGCTCTCTGAACAGATCAAAACACAACTTGCAGGGGAGGTTGTGACAGAAGTAGCGATTGAAGATCCACAAGTAGAGCTTCTTCCAGCGGTCGAGTACGAGGAAGGTACAGGCGAATTGCCTGATGAATCGGCTGTGGAATAACAATTGTCACAAGGTACAAAGTCACAAAAAAGAATAATATTTTAGAAAAGATCCAATGATATAAGCAAGAAATTGTATACCTATTCGAGGCGCTAAAGTGGCATGAAGGGTAGTATGATGAGTTTATCAAAACGGAGGCTTATTGCTTATGATTGGATTTTTAATTGCATTGATATCGGGTGCACTGATGAGTGTACAGGGAGTATTTAACACAAAGGTGACAGAGGCATCGAGCATGTGGGCTGCTAATACTTTTGTGCAGTTTACAGCATTTTTGGTATGTCTGTTAGCATGGCTTTTTACAGATAGGACATCTTTTCGCGAGGTGGTTTTAGTTGAGCCAAAATACTTTTTGTTAGGTGGAGTGATGGGGGCGTTTATTACGCTGACTGTGATACGAAGTATGGATTCATTAGGCCCAGCCACAGCCGTGATGTTGATTGTGATTTCGCAGCTTATTATTGCGTATGTGATTGAATTGTTTGGGATGTTTGGGGTAGATAAACAGCCCTTTAGTTGGCGAAAGATTTTTGGTGCGCTAATTGCCATTGCAGGTTTTGTACTATTTAAGTATGAAAAAAACTAGACACTTTTATATTCATAGTGTAAGTAGATTGTACACTAGAATGGCACTTTTTTGAAAATAGGAGAATACACATGAAAAAAGTTTTTGTGGATGGTAGTGAAGGAACTACAGGGTTGAGGATTTTTGAGCGTTTTGAAGGACGTACAGATATTGAGATTTTGCGGATTCCGACAGAGCTTCGAAAAGATCCGACAGAAGTAAAAAAATATATTAACGAATCAGACATTACGTTTTTGTGTCTTCCTGATGCTGCTGCACGCGAGGCAGTAGCATTAGTTGAAAACGATCAGACAGTGATTATTGATACATCCACAGCACATCGGACAGTAAAAGGGTGGGCATATGGATATCCAGAACTTTCCGCCGCACATCGGGAAGCTATCAAAACTAGCAAGAGAATTGCAGTGCCAGGCTGCTATGCTACAGGATTTATTACGATCGCATATCCAATGATTGCAAAGGGAATGTTGCCAACCAACTATCCTGTTTCCTCTTTTGCCTTATCTGGTTATAGTGGGGCTGGGAAGAAGACAATTGCCGTCTATGAGGCAGACGAAAGGGACTGTGAGCTTGACGCACCCAGAGAATATGCACTTTCACAAAAGCATAAACATTTGGAGGAAATGCAAAAGATTACAGGGCTTGACAGGATGCCTTTATTCTCACCTTTTATCTGCGATTATTACAGTGGTATGGTGGTGACTCTTCCATTTTATGCAGATTTGCTTGCAAAAGGGACTACACTGCAAAGCGTGCATGAGTTATTTGCGCAATATTATGAAAAAGAACCATTTGTGAAGGTGATGCCGTTTGGAAAAGAGGCGGATTACAATGGATTTTTGGCTGGAAATGCTTGTGCTGGATGGGACGGAATAGAGATTTATGTGACAGGAAATGAGGATAGAATCCTTGTTAGTACACGGTTTGACAATCTGGGCAAAGGAGCGTCTGGGGCAGCCGTTCAGTGTCTAAATATTATCCTTGGCTGTGAGGAAAGCACAGGGTTGGTATTATAAATGGGAGTTGGTGAGATGGTGGCGTTACCACTTGATTTTCAAGCGCGAATGAGGGATATGCTCCAAGAGTCCTATCCTGCATTTTTGCAAAGCTATGAACAAACAAGGCACTGGGCGCTTCGCGTAAATACATTAAAGGGAACAGTGTCTGAATTTTTTCAAAAGACGTCCTTTGGAGGGATAAGACAAGTACCGTGGGAGAGCACTGGTTTTTATTATGATAACAATAGCCAGCCAGGAAAACATCCGCTTCATGAGGCGGGAGTTTACTACATACAAGAGCCAAGTGCGATGGCAGTAGTCCCTTATCTCGAGGCAAAACCACAAGAGAAAGTGCTTGATTTGTGTGCGGCACCAGGAGGAAAGACTGCCCAAATTGCATCGTGTATGGAGAATAAAGGATTGCTTTTGTGCAATGAAATTCATCCTGCGCGCGCAAAGATTTTGTCTGAAAATGTGGAGCGTATGGGGATACAAAATGCGCTTGTCACAAATGAATCACCGCAGCGATTGGCAGCGCATTTTGACAGTTATTTTGATCGCATTTTGGTAGATGCCCCTTGTTCAGGAGAGGGAATGTTTCGCAAAAATATGGAAGCCTGCAACGAGTGGAGTCTTGAGGCAGTTAGACAGTGCGCTAACAGACAGGATGAGATTTTAGACTGCGCTGCCAAGATGTTGCGCCCTGGAGGGCGGCTTGTATACTCTACCTGTACATTTGCCCCAATGGAAAACGAGGGAAGTGTAGCGCGCTTTTTGGAGCGTCATATGGACTATCAATTGGTGAAGGTACAAAAAACGGACGGGATGTCGCAGGGAGTACCCGCATGGGCATTTTATGATAGGACAGACGAAGCATGTACAAGCAAAGACGGTGATCCGACATTGGAGTATACCGTTCGGTTGTTTCCACATTTAGTAGAGGGGGAAGGGCATTATCTTGCAGTGCTGCAAAAGGCGCAGGAATTGCCTATAGAATATCAGAGCTTTGCGGTTAATGGGCAACAGCAAGGTGTAGAGGTATGTTCTGTAAAAGAATTTTTAGAGTTTGTAAAAGAGACATTTCAGATAGATTTATATCAAGAGCAAAGTGAGCGATTGCTCAAGTTTGGAGATCAACTGTACTGGATGCCAAAAGAGATGCCATCCATAGATCAATTAAAAGTATTGCGCCCAGGGCTTCATTTGGGAACCTTAAAGAAAAACCGCTTCGAGCCTTCGCATGCGTTGGCACTTGCGCTTTGCGGTGCAGATGTAAAAAATCGAGTGGAGCTTGAGGAACAAGAAGTAAAGTCCTATTTAAGCGGGATGACATTTCCATATACAGGAAAAAAAGGATGGTATCTTATAACATATAAAGGCTATAGTATTGGCTGGGGGAAACTCGCAGGCGCAGTGATGAAAAATCATTATCCCAAAGGAAAACGGCAGTTTGACAAAGGGAGCACCGTATAGAAATGAGAAGAAATGAAGGGAAGAAGTAAGTTATATAAACTTGTGTTTGTTTTTCTGCTTATACTAGAAACGTTATGGGTTTTTGTAATGTACAAAACCATAGAGCAACCATCCGATAAAAAAATGAGTATTGCAGATGAACAGTTGAAAGAGTGTATCTTTTATGATATGGTGTGGGAAGATGGAACGATTGTTATAACAGGAAGAGATCCTTATTTGTTAGTAGATTGTCCGCAAGGTATCATAGAAAGTGTGACACTATGTTGGCAGGATATAAAAGGCATCAATCAAATTGCTTGTTATTATGATACAGGAAACGGATACACAGAAAACCATAAAAAGATAACAGATCATATAGATACAGATCATGTTTCTTTGAATATTCATCAATTTGTAGAGACAGTGCGTATAGATTTTGAAAATACAGATGAGCAGGCATCCATTCAACTGGATACTATTTTAGTTGAGTATGCAGACAAAAAAGGTGGAATTTTTTTGGCCTATCATATTTTTTTGATGCTATTTTTTGACGTGCTGTTGATTATAAAGCTATCACAACAGAGTAGTTCATGGCTAGGAAGTTTTATGAAATTGATTGCCTTTGCGCTCTTGCAGTTTTTTACCTTTAAAGCCTATATCATTGCTTCTGGAACTGCCATTACAATTATTTCAGTGTTTGAATTGTTCGCTATGGTATGTATAGTGTTTATGGATTTTGGAGGGATTGACTGTGCAAAAGAATGATAAAATTTTCTACACTGCCTTGTTAGGGGGATTTTTTTTCATATGTTTATTTTGGGCATGGATTATTCCCTTCAATCATGCACCTGATGAAGGTATGCGGTTTACAATCTGTCAGTATATTTTTCAGTATGGTTCTTTGCCGCGTGGAGATGCAGTAGAAATTCGAAATTCTATTTGGGGTTTTTCTTATGGATTTACCCCTATTTTAAGTTATATGATTAGTGCAGTTTTTATGAAAATCGCTAATTTTTTTGTTGGGGAAATGGGAATTGCCATATCTGCGCGTTTAGTGAGTGTATTGTTTTCTACAGGTACAGCGTATTTTACTATAAAAATAGCACGGAGAATTTTTATAGAACCATATGCAAAAGTTTTAACAATTGCTGTCATATTGCTGCCTGAATTTATTTTTATATCTTCTTATATAAATAATGATGCTCTTGGGATATTTACAGTGGTTTGGACAATTTTTAATATGTTGGAAGCTAAGGACAAAAGGTGGAGTTTCAAAAGTTGTTGCTGGCTGGGAATTTCAATAGGGGTGTGTCTTTTATCATACTATAATTGTTATGGTGTTATTGTTATTGCAGTAGTGTACTCTGTCATTATGGTTTTTCAGGACAACACTATTAGCAACAAAGGCAAGTTTATTGTTACGCGCATTGTATGGGTGGCAATTTTTGCGATTGTGATTGCTGGTTGGTGGTTTATTCGCAATGCAATGCTCTATGATGGTGACATTTTGGGATTACGTGCTAGCCGAGCATGTGGTGAACAATATGCGATGGATGGTTACAAACCATCTCAAAGACAGACTCCTTATAATATGGGAGAGTCCATTGGCCATATGTTGATTGACAGAGAATGGTTGTATTATAGTAGTCGTAGTTATATTGCTAGTTTTGATTATCAGACTATATGGATGCCTGATGTGATGTATATATGGATGGGTGGAGTCTATTTAATTGGCTTGTTCGGGAATATCATAAAATCAAAACAAGAACTATTTAAAAGTTCTGGAAAAAGAAGCTTTTATCTATGTATGGTTCTTATGTGTCTGATTACCATTGGACTTAGTGTGTACTATTCTTTTTTTGTTGATCTACAGGCACAAGGGCGATACTGTTTGCCGATGTGTTTATCACTAGGAATATTGGTAATAAGTGGATGGCAAAAAATAGTAAGCCATTTTTCTAAAGGGGTACAGGTATTTTTATGGTCTATGCTAGTGATTATGTTTGAATACTATGCTTTGTATAGCAGTGTAGAATTGATTTTAGCAACATATTGGTAAAAGGGTGTAAAAAAAGCCCGCTGAGGCGGGCAGAGGGGAGTTACGGTGAAATCTTTGATTTCACCATCTTGATTAAAAGGCCTGCTAAAGCAGGCAGAGGGGAGTTACGGTGAAATCTTCAAAAACTGCGCTGAATCTCACAGAGGGAAAACCGCTAAAGCTTATTTTGCTGTTTGCGATTCCGATATTTTTTGGGAATCTATTTCAGATTTTGTATAGCTTGGTGGATACAAAGATTGTAGGAAGTATTCTAGGGAAAGAAGCACTTGCATCGGTTGGAGCCGTGTCGATACTCTATACACTGCTCACCGGTTTTTTTAATGGATTAACATTGGGATTTGGGGTAGTTACTGCGCGATTTTATGGGAGTGGAGATGTCAAGGGTCTCCAAAAGAGTGTGGCAGGTTCTATTTTGTTGGGATTTGTCACTGCCACAGGAATCATTTTGTTTGTGGTCATATTTTTAAGGCAGATTTTGATGTTTTTGAATGTGCCAGCAGAGCAACTTGCAATGGCAGAATCCTATATTACTATTCTTGTCTGGGGAATGTTTGTGACACTTGCCTATAATTTGTGTGCCAATATGCTTCGTGCGATAGGCGATTCGGTGACACCACTAATCTTTTTGGTGATTGCAGCTTTTACCAATGTAGGATTAGACTATTTGTTTATTTTAGTATTGAATATGGGTGTGCCAGGGGCGGCGATTGCAACATTGTTATCTCAGTTTTTATCGGTGACTCTATGTTTGATTAGGATCTACAAGGGATTTCCACTATTGCATATATCACGTGCAGACTTTGTGTTGACAAGGCAGCAAATGGTTTTTCTATATCAAAGTGGCTTGTCTATGGGATTGATGTCAAGCCTTGTCAATTTTGGAACGCTAGTATTACAAAGTGGCATCAATCAGTTAGGACAAAGTATCATTGTGGCACATACAGCAGCGCGAAAAATGTTTGAGATTTGGGGATTGCCTATAAGTGTGCTAGGCTCAGCGATGGCAACGTACTGTAGTCAGAACTATGGTGCAGGAAAATATGACAGGATTCGCCGCGGTATGAGGGATGTTTTGATTGTGGGGGCAGTGTGGGATAGCTTGGTTATTTTGCAGGCACATACAATAGCACCCTATTTGATTGGATTTATTGCAAGTACTGACAATGAGGAGATTCTCTATTGGGGTTCTATGTATTTGCGAGTGGATATGTCTTTTTGGTTTATCTGTCTTTTTATTATCATTCTAAGGAATTCTATGCAAGGGTTTGGAGATCACAAGACGCCTATTTTATCTAGTTTTATAGAGCTTGTGGGAAAGTTGGTGTTTACCTTTGTGTTTGTGCGGATTTTTGGGTATTGGGGAATTATCTGGACGGAACCAGTAGCTTGGATTTTGATGGTGGGGCCTTTGATCGTTATGACGCTAAAAAATCCAGTGATAAAGCAAAATGTAACAAAAAGGATCTAATTTTTTTCACAATTGTGTTTTGATTCAAAAAGGATTATAATTGCGGTAACAGGCTAGGAGTTGTTTGTATTTGGAATATAAATGCACAAAGGTATCTAGACAGAAGAAAGATATTTTATACATAGATAGACAAGACGCTAGGTAAAAATCAGAAATTTGAGATTTCGTGAAGCGGAATTATGGGAGTTAGTGTGAAATTAAAATTTCACCCATCCTGATTTGTACGCCTGCTGAAGCAGGCAGATGGGAGTTAGTGTGAAAAACGCAAAAGACTGCGTTTTTCAGTTCTATTTGAGCCGCCAAAAGCGGCATGGGGGATTAGTATGAATAAAAAATATGAAATTGATATGTGTAGTGGCTCAGTGTTTCAAAAAATGCTCTTTTTTGCCCTGCCTCTTATGTGTTCTAGTATCTTGCAACTTTTATTTAATGCGGCAGATATCGTAGTAGTGGGACGTTTTGCAGGGGATAATGCCCTGGCGGCAGTGGGTTCTAATTCAGCACTAATTAATTTATTGACCAATCTTTTTGTAGGTCTTTCTATTGGAACAAATGTATTAATAGCACAATATTATGGTGGAAAAAAGGATACAGATTTACGTGAAACAGTCCATACATCCATGCTTTTAAGCGTTTATAGTGGCTTAATTTTAACGGTTATAGGGATCGTAGGGGCACGCACGCTTCTAGAGTGGATGCAGGCGCCGCCTGAGGTGTTAGAGCTGGCAGTATTGTATCTGCGCATCTATTTTCTAGGAATGACAGCAACAATGGTATATAATTTTGGAAGTGCTATTTTGCGTGCAGTGGGGGATACCAAAAGACCATTGTATTATTTGTTACTAGCAGGTATTATCAATGTGTTGCTCAACTTGTTTTTTGTGGTTACATGCAAAATGGGAGTGGCAGGAGTGGCAGCGGCCACAGCCATTTCACAGACCATTTCAGCCATCTTGGTGGTGCGTTGTCTAATCAAGGAGCAAAGTGGTATCCATCTTGACATCAAATCACTTTCTATATCGCGGGCTAAGATGGGGAGAATTATGCGTATCGGATTGCCAGCAGGATTTCAGGGAGTTGTGTTCTCGCTCTCTAATGTGGTCATCCAGTCGGCTGTCAATTCCTTTGGAGCAGTCGCAGTAGCAGGAAACTCGGCAGCGGCAAATATTGAAGGGTTCGTCTATATGGGAATGAACTCGTTTTATCAGGCAACGATTTCTTTTACTAGTCAAAATTATGGTGCAAAGCAATACAAACGTATCTATAAAATTTTAATGGCGGGAGAGCTCTATGCAATTGCGACGGGAGTGATTCTAGGCAATTTGGCAGTGCTTTTTGGCAAGGCATTACTAGGGATTTATTCGCCGAGTGCAGAAGTAGTTGCGGCAGGAATAGCACGACTTCAAATCATTTGTACAGTATATGCGCTGTGTGGGGTTATGGATGTGTTGGTAGGAGCACTGCGCGGAATTGGGTATGCAGTGATTCCGATGGTGGTTTCAATAGTAGGGGCTTGTGGACTAAGACTTTTGTGGATTGCCACCATTTTTCAAATCCCACAGTATCACAATCTAACAGTAGTGTATTTGTCATATCCAATTACATGGACAGTCACATTGATTATTCATGCGATTACCTTTGTGTTGGCCGCCCGTAAGGTGCTACGAGTGCAGGACAATGCAGAGGAACAAACAGTGCAATAAAGGAACTATAATGCATTTTTTGGACATGCTTTTACACATTCAAAACATAAAATACATTCGGTTGCATTTTCACGCTTCCTTGATGGATCTGTCATGTCAACATTCATAGGACATACTTTTTTGCATTTACCACAGGAGACGCACTTGTCCTTGTCACACCGGATGCGCATCAGAGAAAAGTAAGACATAGGCTTTAAAAATACAGTGATTGGACATATGTATTTACAAAAAGCACGATTATCCTTGAGTGCAAAAGCCAAACTAATCCCAATGATGTAATACAAACCATTGCCAATCAAGAATGCCCAGAACATCATTTTTGCCATATTTTTAGCATGCATAAGAAAGAGTGCACTGACAAAAATAAAAGACAGAAAAAAAGTAATATATCGTATCCATCCCCATTTTTTTCGAGGATACTGTGGTACTTTATAGGGAAGTAGGTCTAGAATCATGGCAGTCCAACAAGCATATCCACACCATCCACGGCCAAAGATCAACGGTCCAAAGATCTTTGCCACCGCATAGTGAATGGTCGCCGCTTCAAAGACACCTGTAAACAGATAGTACCAAAATCCTTCGATCTGCATATTTTCATTGCAGAATAGTCCGAGGTAGACAAACATATAGGTCCCAACCAAAAA
Source organism: uncultured Lachnospiraceae bacterium (assembly GCA_910586095.1). Classification (GTDB taxonomy): domain Bacteria; phylum Bacillota; class Clostridia; order Lachnospirales; family Lachnospiraceae; genus COE1. Next base: position 19,638 of record CAJUHQ010000062.1, read on the forward strand.
TTGTGAAATCCTGCGCGCATGTTTGTATTGAAACTGGAACAAAAGAAATCCTATGGCTAATGAAGTTCCAATATAGGTAAAATTAAATAGATAAAAAATATTTTTCATGGTAAGCCAAAGCGTGATGGCAATGGTTTCAAAGATTAGCCACATCATAGCAGGTACTATAAATTTTTTAATCTTGTTTGCTTGTTTCATAATAATCCTCCATGCCGCCTCTAGCGGCTCAAATACAAGTGTGAAATTTAGTACTTCTCTGCGAAGCAAAGCAGTTGGAAGTACTTTTTACTATGTTATGATTGCTCTTTAGAATATTATCTTATTGCTTATAAAGTTTCTAATTTCTCAATACATCGATTTGCCCACTCAATACAAGTTTTGATAAAACTATATCCAAAATCAGCCGTAAACTGCCAGTAGATTGTCTGATAAGTATCTTTGTCTGAACCATACTGTTGTATACTCTTAGGTATAGAATCCATTCTCTTCAGATAGGATTCACAATCGACTACAAACTGTCTTAACATCGCAGCGCTTTGAGCAGGTGACATAGTTCCGCTAAAAAAGACCTTCATCAGAAAAGCACTTTTAAAATGTGTAGCATCTTCTTTGTCCTTCTCTGCAAGCCAATTCATAAATTCTTTTTTGCCAGTATCTGTGATAGAAAAAATTTTTTTATTAGGGCGTTCTGACTGAATAATGGTTTTCCCACAAATATATCCTTTGTTTTCTAACTTTTTTAGTTCTAGATAAATGTGACTGTTTTGAGCATGCCAAAAAAATTCCAAAGAGGATTCAAATGCCTTTACTAGATCGTATCCACTCATAGGTTTATAATTTAGAAATCCTAAAATTCCAAAAGCTAAGGACATTACAACACCAATACTCCTTTCTTTACCTGCGAATAGTTCGCATTGTCAATGCAGCTATTTTTATTTTATATTATAATATTATACTAATCAATAATTATACTATTGTCAACTATGGAGTATGCTTATTGTCTAATAAGTATATTTTCTATAGAACAATAGAGGGACAATTTTATACATATAGTACGTTAAATTGTCATGACAAAAAAGATAGAGAGTGTTAAAAAGGGCACAATCTTTGCGGGGTTGCGGGTTTTCTTTTTTTAAAATTTTTAAAGGTTGTAAGAATAAAATTGCTAAAAAGACCACATATGACCCTTAATACACACATAAATTTTGTAAGATGTAAAAAATGGTAATTATTAGGGAATTTTGTCGAATTGATGCCAAGATTCTTTTCAAGTCTGATAGAAAAAATCAGAAGCGTATTTTATAGTAAACTCGCAACATGTACAGCCTGCCGTCTGGCGGGCCGCATGGCCATCCATACTATGAAAGTCGAAGACTTTCATAGTAAACGCACATCATGTACAGTCTGCCGTCTGGCGGGCCGCATGGCCATCCATACTGTGAAAGTTGTCTTATTTTCATAATAAATGATAATTGGTTTGTTGTGGCTTACCAGTTACTATAAAAGGTTAAAAATTTATAAACAGGCAAATGCACAAAACATAGAGGTATAGTGGTGTCCGTACATGACAGTGACCTTTAGAAAAAGAATAGAGTTTGGAGTTAGTGTGAAATATAAAATTTCACACATCTTGATTGTAGTACATGCTAAAGCATGCGAATGGGAGTTAGTGTGAAATATAAAATTTCACACATCTT
>CAJUHQ010000063.1 GCA_910586095.1 uncultured Lachnospiraceae bacterium
GTATTGCTATATTTAGTTATTTGCCATTTGATACAGGTAGGTTTTCTCAGTATTTGTTTACAGTGCTGCCAGAAGGTCTTACTCCTTTGTTAAAGCAGATTTTGACAGAAGCCTATGTAGAGAGCAGCACAATGATAAAATCTTTTACAATGCTTGGTATGCTCTTTTGTGGTTCTAAAGGAGTGTATGCTGTTATTATAGGAATGAATGCAGTGTATGGCATTAGAGAAACCAGAAGCGGTATAGTTTTGTATATCCTTGCAATTGTGTATGTCTTGGTGTTTTTTGCCGCGCTAGGGCTGATGATGATATTGATTGTCTTAGGAAATGAAATTTTTGACTGGGTTATTCGATTGGTTCCTAGTCTCATGGTATTTAAAAATCTTTTTCGATATGGAAAATATCCTTGTATGTTAGTAGTGCTTTTGGCATTTTTCTTGCTAGTCTATATGAATGTGCCGAATCGCAAGTCAAAGATACGCTATGAATTTCCAGGAGCAGTATTTTCAACAATAGTGTGGCTTGTTTATTCGTGGGCATTTGCTTTTTATATCAGCAATTTTGGAAATTATTCGGTTACATATGGAAGTCTTGCTACAATTGTAATTTTTATTTTATGGCTTTATGGGACGATGAATATTGTGTTTGTCGGGGCAGAACTGAATGTAGTGCTGCGCAAATTTGCAGAGTATGGATACAATTACAGACATGCATATGAATATTACAAAGATAAGTATCATGGAGATTTGTTAAACAAAGATCGTATTGTCATTTTTCGACGCAGAAAAAAACAAGATAAAATTAGCACGCAGCAAAAGGAAGGGGGCAGCGGCTTATGATGTGCATGTTTTGTGGGAACAGGGAAAAATGTTGGGGAGATAAGCGCGACGAGGAACTTGAAACAGAGTGGGTAAAATGTGGCTATGATGAGTATGTATTAGATGAAAGGATTGAGATTGAAGAATTGCTAGAAGAATCAAACAGGCGTATGGAAGGAACAGTATAGTGAAAAAAGAACTATAGTTCTATATCAAAGGGGCGATTTTACTACAAGAGTTATTCGTTGATGATAATAACATAGCTAGAAGAGATATATCCTTCCTCGTCCTGATATTGTACTTTGGTCCAACCATTATTCTGTATCTCAATAATATCAAAGGTAGTGCCTTCGTCTACGGTTTCAAGAACTTTGGCATCCGTTGAAGGGGCATTGCGAATGTTGACTCGCGTAGAAGTCTTGCCGCGCATAGTAGTTAAGGATTCAGGCTCTGTGGCAGAAGGAAGCTGTGCTGTGTCAGGCGATGTTGAAGGGATAGTTGGCATATTGTCAGCAATGGCGGTCTCCTCAGTAATGACAACACTGTCTGGCTCCGTAACAGTGATGTAGCGTGGACGCGTTGCAATACAAAAAATTAAAAAACATATGGAAATTGACATCAACGTAATGATACCCATAAGAATAGCAGATATAGTCGATTTCTTCATATAAATACTCATGCTCCCTTCTCAACCTGTAAATAATATGTTGTTGTCTTCAAGACCAAATTTATATCGCGAACAATATTCATACTGGCGAATTTGTCTGCTTTAGACAGCTCAAATATAGATAAAAATAATACAGTTACTATTCTTTAGTATAGCTTAAATTTGTGAAAATGGCAAGAAATCATATGTTTTCCCTCATAAGCTAATAATTTATTAATAATATTGTAATAGTTTATGTCTATTGTTAGTTTCTACCAAGATTTTAAATATTTTGGGATGAGCAACTACTATGTGATCTGCAAAAATTCCCTCTTTACAAATTGCAAAAAGTTTATTATAATGTGAACAGCAAAAAATATTTAGAGAGTAAAAGCAACCAAAGGCGGTTTATATGCGTTTTTTGGTTGCTTTTTTATGCGCAGAAGCGTATAGGGAAGTTCATTGCTGCAATTATAGTATCAAGAGTCCATTTTAGTAAAAATAGCAGGTAATAGACTGAAAATTTGCAGGTTGAGAAAGGAGCATGGTTAGTAAAATGTTTGATGTAAGGATGGATGTTCCAAAAGCGCCACTTTATAGAACGGTATTTGAACATGATAACTGTGGAATCGGTGCAGTTGTGAATATTAAAGGTAACAAAACACATGAAACAGTAGAAAATGCCCTAAAAATTGTGGAAAACCTAGAGCACAGAGCTGGAAAGGATGCAAAAGGAAAAACTGGCGACGGTGTGGGAATTATGGTACAGATCGGGCACTCGTTTTTTAGCAGGGTTGCAAAAGCACTTGATATTGAGCTTGGTCAGGAGCGCGAATATGGTGTTGGAATGTTCTTTTTTCCGCAAGATGAGCTAAAGAGAAATCAGGCCAAAAAGATGTTTGAGATTATTGTCGAGAAAGAGGGACTAGAGTTTTTGGGCTGGAGAAAGGTGCCTTGTGTGCCCTCTGTGTTGGGCCATAAGGCTGTTGAGTGTATGCCATATATTATGCAGGCATTTGTCAAGAAGCCTGTAAATGTGGAGAAGGGGCTTGCTTTTGACAGAAAGCTTTATATTGTCAGGCGCGTGTTTGAACAGAGTTCTGATAATACGTATGTGGTATCTCTTAGCAGCAGGACTATTGTCTACAAAGGCATGTTTCTCGTGACACAGCTTCGAACATTTTTTAAGGATTTGCAAAGTGGTGATTATGTATCGGCTATTGCGATTGTACACTCACGTTTTTCTACCAATACTAATCCTAGCTGGGAGAGAGCACATCCAAATCGTTTGATCGTACACAATGGTGAGATTAATACGATACGTGGCAATGTAGACAAGATGGTTGCACGCGAGGAAAATATGGAGTCAGAATCACTAAGCCGTGAGTTTCACAAGGTGTTGCCAGTAGTGAGTGTGTCAGGTTCAGATTCTGCTATGCTTGATAATACGTTAGAGTTTCTTGTCATGAGTGGGATGGACCTGCCACTTGCAGTTATGATTACGATACCAGAACCATGGGCAAACAACAAAACAATGTCTCAGTCCAAAAAAGACTTTTATCAGTATTATGCGACGATGATGGAACCGTGGGATGGTCCAGCTTCGATTCTGTTTTCGGATGGCGATATTATGGGAGCAGTTCTTGATAGAAATGGGCTTCGTCCATCACGTTACTATATCACTTCAGATGACCAGTTGATTCTTTCTTCTGAGGTGGGGGTACTTCCAATAGATGTGACCAAAATTGTCAAAAAAGATCGGTTGCGTCCTGGAAAAATGCTCTTGGTTGACACCATAAAGGGAGAGGTGATTGACGACGATACCCTTAAGGAAAAGTATGCAAAAAGACGTCCCTATGGAGAGTGGTTGGATTCTAGCTTGGTAGCGCTCAAGGAATTGAAGATTCCAAATGTGAGAGTTCCAGAGTTTTCTCATGAGGAACGGCAGCGCATGCAAAAAGCATTTGGCTATACCTATGAGGAGTTAAAGACTAGTATCCTTCCAATGGCAAAAAATGGTACAGAGAGTATTGGTGCAATGGGAGTGGATACACCGATACCAGTACTTTCTAAGACACATCATCAATTATCACACTACTTTAAACAGCAGTTTGCGCAGGTAACAAACCCTCCTATCGATGCGATTCGCGAAGAGATTGTTACATCAACCACCATATATATAGGAAAGGATGGAAATCTATTACAAGATACAGAAAAAAATTGTAATGTACTAAAAGTAGATAACCCTATTCTTACGACGACAGATCTTCTTAAAATTAAGAGTATGAAAAAAGAAGGCTTTCAGATAGAAGTTATTCCAATTATTTATTATAAAAATACCAGTCTTGAACGAGCGATTGACCGATTGTATGTGGAAGTGGATCGTGCATATCGAAATGGCGTGAATGTTATGATTCTCTCCGATCGCGGTGTGGATGAAAATCATGTGGCAATCCCATCACTGCTTGCAGTGTCAGCGATACAAAAGCATTTGGTGCGCACCAAAAAAAGAACAGGTGTCGCGTTGATTTTAGAGTCAGCAGAACCACGTGAAGTACATGATTTTGCAACACTGATTGGATATGGAGCTTGTGCAGTCAATCCATATTTAGCACAGGAGTCCATCAAAGAACTGATTGACAGCGGGATGCTTGAAAAAGACTATCATGCGGCAGTAGATGATTACAATGACGCGATTCTTCATGGTATTGTAAAGATTGCATCTAAAATGGGAATTTCTACTATTCAATCCTATCAAGGGTCCCAGATTTTTGAAGCGGTTGGCATTGATGTCAATGTGGTGAATAAATACTTTACAGATACTGTGTGTAGAGTAGGAGGAGTGACATTACAGGACATTGCAAAGGAAGTTGATGCATTGCACTCGCTGGCATTTGATCCGCTAGGCCTTGCCACAGATTTGACATTGGATAGTTCAGGGCAACATAAATTGAGAAGTGGTGCAGAAGAACATTTGTATGATCCTGCTACGATTCATCTGTTGCAACAGGCAACACAAAGAGGAGACTATGGTTTATTTCAACAGTATTCAGCTTTGATTAATGCACAAGACGGTGATACAACAAACGTAGTAAGAAATATTAGAGGACTGATGGAGTTTTGTTATCCCAAGACAGGAATTTCACTAGAAGAAGTAGAGAGTGTGGAAAGCATTGTCACTCGATTTAAGACAGGAGCGATGTCATATGGTTCGATCTCTAAAGAAGCACACGAAACTCTCGCAATTGCAATGAATAGACTGCACGGCAAGTCTAATAGTGGAGAAGGCGGTGAGGAAGTCGAGCGCATGGAGATTGGGCGTGATGGGCTCAATCGGTGTTCTGCAATCAAACAAGTGGCTAGTGGACGGTTTGGTGTGACAAGCAAATATTTAGTCAGTGCGCAGGAGATTCAGATTAAGATGGCGCAGGGTGCAAAGCCTGGTGAAGGCGGACATTTGCCGGCTGAGAAAGTGTATCCGTGGATTGCAAAGACAAGACATTCAACACCTGGTGTTGGATTGATCTCTCCGCCACCTCATCATGATATCTATTCGATTGAAGATCTTGCCCAGTTAATTTATGATCTAAAAAATGCCAACAAAGATGCGCGAATCAGTGTTAAGCTGGTTTCTGAAGCAGGGGTTGGAACGGTTGCAGCGGGGGGTGCCAAGGCAGGAGCGCAGGTAGTCTTGATTTCTGGCTATGATGGTGGAACAGGAGCTGCACCGCGAAGTTCTATTCACAATGCAGGACTTCCATGGGAACTTGGGCTTGCAGAGACACACCAGACATTGATTCAGAATGGGCTTAGAAATAAAGTTCGCATTGAGACGGATGGAAAACTAATGACAGGGCGCGATGTAGCTATTGCTGCTATATTAGGTGCAGAAGAGTTTGGGTTTGCGACAGCACCTCTTGTAACAATGGGATGTGTGATGATGCGTGTCTGCAATTTAGACACATGTCCTGTGGGGATTGCAACCCAAAATCCAGAGTTGAGAAAGCGTTTTCGCGGAAAGCCAGAGTATGTGATGAATTTTATGAGATTTATTGCGCAGGAGCTTCGCGAATATATGGCGCGACTGGGTGTACGAACAGTAGATGAGCTAGTCGGGCGTACAGATTTACTAAAAACAAAGGAGAAACTTCCAGAGAAGACAATCCAATTAGATTTAAGCCAAATCTTAAACAATCCATATATAAACGAAAAAGCAGTGTTTGATCCCAAACAGGCGTATGATTTTGAACTAGAAAAGACACTTGATGAGCGTGTACTTATCAAACAGTTTGGCAATGCACTTGAAACGAAACAGAAGAAGCGCATAGAAGTGGAAGTCACTAACACAGACCGCGCTTTTGGAACGATTTTAGGCTCAGAGATTACAAAGCGTTATGATGATACAGTGGAGGAAGATACATTTCAGGTTCTTTGCAAGGGAGCAGGTGGACAAAGTTTTGGAGCATTTATTCCAAAAGGACTGACGCTAGAACTTGCAGGCGATTCTAATGACTATTTTGGTAAAGGACTATCAGGAGGCAAGCTCATTGTCTATCCACCTAAAGGCAGTCGTTTTCGACAGGATGAAAACATTATTATTGGAAATGTGGCGCTATATGGAGCAACAAGTGGCAAGGTATTTATCAATGGTGTGGCAGGAGAACGGTTCTGTGTCAGGAATTCTGGTGCGATTGCGGTCGTAGAAGGGGTAGGCGATCATGGGTGTGAGTATATGACAGGCGGGCGTGTTGTCGTGCTTGGAAGTACAGGTAAAAATTTTGCTGCTGGCATGAGCGGAGGAATTGCCTATGTGCTAGATGAGGAGAATGATCTCTACATGCGGGTAAACAAGAAGATGGTTTCTATGAGAGAAATTACCAACAAATATGATGTTTTGGAGCTTAAGGGAATGATTAAGGACCATGTAGCTTATACCAATTCGGATAAGGGAAAAGCAATCTTAGATCATTTTGGAGAGTATTTGCCGAAGTTTAAGAAAATTATTCCATATGACTATGACCAAGTACTCAAAACGATTGTACAGATGGAGGAGAAAGGATTGAGTGCTGAACAGGCACAGATAGAGGCTTTTTATGCCAATATGCATAAAAAGTAAGAATACTGTATGAAAGTGATGTCAAAATGTGAAAATGTAACCAAGTGTTTGTTTAGATTTGGCAATTGATTTGCAATCGAAAAGAGCAGATGGATGGGGGTAAAAATGGGAAAGCCAACAGGATTTTTAGAATATGAGCGAAAAACTGCCACGGCACAGTCGCCAAAAGAAAGGATTCAGCATTTTCATGAGTTTCATGAGCATCTTCCCATAGAGGAGCAGCAAAAACAGGGAGCTAGATGTATGGAGTGTGGTGTGCCATTTTGCCAGTCTGGAATGACAATTGCAGGGATGACTTCGGGCTGTCCATTGCACAATTTAGTACCAGAGTGGAATGATTTAGTGTATACAGGAAACTGGGAACGCGCTTATGATCGATTGAAGAAAACCAACAATTTTCCAGAGTTTACATCTAGAGTATGTCCAGCACTTTGCGAACATGCCTGTACATGTGGATTATATGGTGATGCGGTGGCAACAAAAGAAAATGAGTATGCGATTATTGAGAATGCGTACAAGATGGGACTTGCAGCAGCAAAACCACCTAAAGTTCGCACCAATAAAACAGTAGCAGTGATTGGCAGTGGGCCTGCGGGATTGACAGTTGCAGATCAGCTCAATAAGCGTGGTCATCATGTGACTGTATTTGAGAGAAGTGATCGCATAGGAGGTCTATTGATGTATGGTATTCCTAATATGAAGTTGGAAAAGCACATTATTGAGCGTAAGATTCGCGTGATGGAGGAGGAAGGGGTTACTTTTGTCACAGGTGCAGATATTGGTATAGATACAAAGTCTATGAAACTGATAAAGGGATTTGACAGAATTGTTCTGGCTTGTGGCGCTTCAAATCCACGTGATCTCAATGTACAAGGAAGGGATGCTAAAGGGATTTATTTTGCAGTGGATTTTTTAAAGAAAGTAACAAAGAGTCTTCTCGATTCGGAGTTTACAGATGGTGCATATGTGCCTGTCAAGGGGAAAAGTGTGGTAGTAATCGGCGGCGGAGATACAGGAAACGACTGTGTTGGAACTGCGCTTCGTCTCGGCGCGAAATCTGTGGTACAGATTGAGATGATGCCAAAGGCTCCAGATACAAGAGCAGATCATAATCCATGGCCACAGTGGCCTAAAGTCTGCAAGACAGATTATGGTCAGGAGGAGGCGATAGCCGTATTTGGCAAAGATCCGCGTATATATGATACGACAGTCAAGGAGTTTATCAAAGATAAGGATGGCAATCTTACTGCTGTAAAAACAGTGAAGTTGATATGGGAGAAAAATGCACAGACAGGCAAAATGGACAGAAAGGAAATAGCCAACAGTGAAAAGGTCATAGAGGCACAAGTAGTATTGATTGCTGCTGGTTTTCTAGGCTGTCAGAAATATGTTGCAGATGCATTTCAGATAACACTCGACGATCGGACCAATGTCAGAACAGAGCCAGGCACGTTTAGAACCAACAAAGAAAATGTTTTTGTAGCAGGCGATATGCATACAGGACAGTCACTTGTAGTCAAAGCGATTCGGCAAGGGCGCGAATGTGCTCGCGAAGTAGATGAGAGTCTGATGGGATATTCCAATATGTATGTCCAATAAAAAGGACAAATGAGATAAAAACCTTGTGGTTGTTTTGACAACTACAAGGTTTTTGTCAAATAATGATATCGTAAACTCACATCATGCAATCCTGAAATGCCATATATCATTTCAGGCCGTATGGCCATCCATACTATGAAAGTCAAAGAGCGCAATTCAATAAATTCAAATATCAGTAGAATGTAATAGAATTGTATGTATATTTGTGATAAAATAAGTTTATTGATCCATTCGATACTGATTGCAAAAAGATAGATGAAAAAGTTTAAAGGTTTATATGTGAAATATCATGATGGCGGTGATAGTTTATATATAATAAAAGGTGACAAAGAACATGAAGAAGAAACGTAGGTATTCTAAAATTGTGTGTGGTATTTTTTGTGTAGCAGTTTGTTTTACATTATCAGGATGCGTTATAGGAGAGTATGCAGTTTTTGAGTCTTATCTAGACGAAAATGGTGATGAGCATTTCATGTTATTTGGACAGCGTGGAGAGAATGGAAACAATGGAAACAAAGAAGAGAGTGAACATAAAGATGTAGAGGAGAATCATACAATACAAGAAAGTGAAAGTGTAAAGAGTGTGGAATCTGACAGTATTGTAGGAACATCACTAAAAAGAGGGTGGACTTCTTCGGATCATTCTATATTAAAAGGAAGAAATGTATCCATTAAAGAAGATAGTATCTTATTCTCAATTGATTTAGCACAGGAAAAAGAAATTACTATTTCATATGATATGGTAGTAAATGATGGGGAGTATCAGTTAGTTTATATTGGACCAGATGGCACAGCACAGATTCTGCAAGATGATAAAAAAATTCAGTCAGAAGAAAAGATTTTGTTTACGAAAGGGCAAAATCAAATTGCTATTTTGAGTAATACTGCTGTTTTTAAAAAAATAGATATTACAATTACGGGAATAGAGGTGTCGGATTTTAACTAAATATCCATGTCATATACAAGTACCCACCATAAATAAAATGGTGTCAGTTCAAGACGACAATGTTAGATTTGAATACAAAAATAGAAATGCTTTTTTTGAATGGGAGTTAGGAGGGATTTTATGCTGAGAAGGGAAGAAATAGAAGAAATCTTAAATCAAGCGCGAAGCATTGATCCTAATTGTGTAATGTTTGGTGCATCTGCACATCAATATCGCTTAAATCCGCCTATAGAGAAATCCTTTGTTGAAAAGATTGAGAAACAATATGGGTTTCAACTGCCAGAGGATTATTTTCGATTTATTACGCAGATTGGAGACGGCGGGGCAGGTCCTGATTATGGAATACAACCCTTTTCAAGTTTTTTAAGAAAGGATTGCAGTTTGTGGGTAGAAAAATGTAGAAAGGCGTATCGGCATAGTTTGGCAAAGCCATTCACACCACGGCCAATGAGAGCAGATGAACTAGAGGAGTATGCGATTGCAACACGCGAACAGTATGAGAAGGAGCCGGATAGATATTTTGTATATGAAAATTTTGATCCAGATGATTGGAGCGAAACCAATGGGTATTTTAATCTAGGAACACATGGTTGTCAATGGGATTATGGAATTATTACAGCAGGTGAAAAGTTCGGACAAGTGTTCGATATCGATAATGAGTGTGCCTATTATTTATTGGCAAATTCATTTGATGAGTTTTATCAAGATTGGTTAGCCCAACTTGCAAATACAGCGTGTTTTCGCGAGAAGTTGGAGAGTTGGAAGAGGCTGATAGAAAGAAAGTAGAAAGAAACTTAAGTTTGTGTCTGCGCTGCAATCACAAATTTAAAACACGCAAAAAGCAGCGCAGAAATGAGGGAATTTATGAATAGAACTATGAAAAGAAAAAAATTGTCTGGTGTGCCGTTTTCAGAGGAACGTACTTATGAGATTCACAACAAACAAATTTCGCGCGCTGCTGCTGCGCAAGGTATGGTACTTTTAAAAAATGAAGGAAATATTTTGCCGATTCCCAAAGGCACAGCAATTGCATTGTATGGAGCAGGGGCGACTCATACCATAAAGGGAGGGACAGGTTCAGGAGATGTCAACAGCCGTGAAACAATCAGTATTTTTCAAGGACTTACAAATGCCGGTTATCAGATTGTTTCAAAATCTTGGTTAGATGCATATGAGGAAGCTTATACAAAGGCACGATTAAAATGGCGTGATGAGATCTGGGAGAAAGAGCAGGAAATTCAAAAAACAGAACCGGCTGGTATTAGTTTTTTCTATGCATATTCCACAGTTCCCTTCTTTTTCCCAGCGGGAGAACTTCCAGAAAAAGAGGATGCACAGATTGCAATTTATGTTTTAAGTAGACAGGCTGGAGAAGGTAAGGACAGGGTAAATAAAGAAGGAGATTTTTTGATTTCCGATCAAGAAAAGCGGATTATAGACAGAATTTGTACTCTGTATTCTCATGTAGTACTTGCCTTGAATACAGGTGGACTCATAGATCTTTCCTTTGTGGATAATTATTCAAATATCAATGCGATTCTTTATATGCATCAACCAGGGATGGAGGCAGGAAATGCGTTTGCTGATTTAATTAGTGGAGCTGTAGTTCCAAGTGGAAAACTTACAGATAGTTGGCCATATTCCTATAAAGATTATCCAAATGCCGCTAGTTTTTCTCATAATAATGGGAATGTAGAAAAGGAAGAATATACAGAAGGTATTTATGTGGGATATCGCTATTTTGATACATTTAATGTTCCAGTGCGATATAGTTTTGGATATGGATTGTCCTACACCCATTTTAAGATAGATACGATAGGAATCGAACATTTTAATCTGGGAACACAAGATCCGACAATCGGAGTAAAAGTGAGAGTTACCAATAATGGGGATCGCTATTCAGGCAGAGAGGTAGTTCAACTATATGTTTCTTGTCCACAGGAAAAACTACATAAAGAGTATCGCAGATTAGTAGGATTTTCTAAGACTGCACTCCTTGAACCAAAAGAGAGCCAGGAGATTACAATACAGTTTCCAATCAGTGCGATGGCATCTTATTATGAAGATCGTTCTGCTTGGATGATAGAGGAAGGATTCTATGGTATTTTTGTCGGGAACAGTCTGGAATCATCAACTTTTTGTGCTTCTATACAGATGGATGGTGATGCTATTTTAATGACAACACAACATATATGTCCACTCAGAGAATCATTAAATGAGTTGACAGGAAGTCCTCAGACAATCCATGAGCGTAGAACAAGTTGGCTTCAGAAGATTGCAACACATCCAGAACTTGTGGTACACAACTTTGACATCAAAGAAAAATATGTCTCTTATGAGAGAAAGTTTCAAGATTTCACAGATGAAGTAACCGGTTTTGTTGACAGCTTACAATTAGAACAATTAATACAGTTGGCGACCGGAAATCTTTCAAAGGCCCAAGATAGCAATTTGGGAGCAGCAGGAAACAGTGTTCCTGGTTCCGCCGCAGAGACAAGTAAGTGTGCACAAGAGCAAGGACTTGCCAGTATTGTGCTTGCAGATGGACCGGCCGGACTTCGCCTTAGTCGCACTTATCCAGTAGAAAATGGGAAACCAATGGCGATGCCTATGGAAATGACGATGGAGAATGGATTTTTCCTTCGCTCACAGCCAGATCCAGCAGGAGAGATCTATTATCAATATTGTACAGCCATTCCTGTTGGCACTGTGCTCGCGCAAAGTTGGGATGTTGAACTCATTAAAAAGTGTGGAATGGCAATCGCACAGGAAATGGAAGAATTTGGCGTGACCCTTTGGCTGGCACCTGGTATGAATATTCACAGAAATCCTCTGTGTGGTAGGAATTTTGAGTATTATTCTGAAGATCCGCTTCTCTCAGGAATGATTGCGGCTGCCATGACAAATGGAGTACAGTCTCAGAAGGGCTGTGGAACAACGATCAAACATTTTGCATGTAACAATCAGGAAGACAATCGAATGAAATCAGACAGTATTGTGTCAGAGCGAGCACTGCGCGAAATCTACTTAAAAGGATTTGAAATCGCAGTCACAACAGCGCAGCCTATGTCCATTATGACTAGCTATAATTTAATCAATGGTATCCATGCAGCAAACAATTATGATTTATGTACAAAAGTAGCTAGAAATGAATGGGGATATCAAGGAGTGATTATGACTGACTGGACAACAACCCATAACGGGCCAGATTGTACTGCAAGTGGTTGTATGCGAGCTGGAAATGATTTAGTCATGCCAGGTTGTGAGGGCGATCATGAGAATTTGAGAAAAGAGCTGGAAAATGGTTTATTAGATCAAAAAGAACTAAAGTTAGCAGTAGGGCATCTGGTCAATATTGTTTGGCAGTCTAATCAATATGAATAGACAAAGATTTTTTATGGATTGTTTAACCTTTATGACTGTTTTTTAGGAGTATTTGAGGCTGAAAAGTTTCATGGTCAATCTGTATTGCATATCATGTGTATGGCAGAACTATTGTTCGGATAGTTCTGCCTAAGTGATAGCAGGTACAACAAAGTATAGCAACGTGCCCACAACCCCTGATCCGAGAATGATTTGGATAGCACCAAGTTTAAAACGACGCAATAAATACAAACAGATAAAAAATAGCCCGATTTCAATAAATTTTAGATTGTCAAGCGCAAAGTCAACTTGTTCATTATGAAAAATGGCGAGAGTAAGGATAGATAGTCCAGCACAAGAAATCAAAGATACTACAGCCGGACGCAAGCAACTAAGCACTGTTTGTACACCGGAAAAGTCACGATATTTGTAATAGTAGTAAGCAAGCAGCAGGCATAATATAAACGGCATAAGGATGCAGCCAACTGTACAGATAATAGCGCCAGGAATACCTGCAAGCCGCATCCCTACAAATGTTGCAGAATTAATAGAAATAGGTCCAGGTGTCATCTCTGCTATGGTAATTAGATCTGCAAATTCGTCCATTGTCATAAGATGCCAAACGTTGACAATCTGATTTTGGATCAGAGGAATGGCAGCGTAGCCACCACCAACGCTGAATAGTCCTACTTGTAAAAAGCTTAAGAATAATTTGAAAATGATAGGCATATTCATCATTATGCTCCTTTCTCAAACCGTGAATGATAGTTATTGCCTTCAAGCACAAATCGGCGATGCGAACAATGTTTGCACTGGTGAAAAATCAGCGATTTTTATCTATTTTTTGGTGGAATGAAGTGCCTCTACAATCACACATACAATGCCAGTAGCTAGACAGCCAAGGATAATAAGCATAGCACTGATATCAAAAAAATATCCTAAGATAAAAGTGATAATCATCAAAACAATATAGAGGATACGTTTAGTGGCGATGACATTTTTGGCAAGATTGATTACAACATCAAAAATAACAGCAGCGACACCAGCACGCATCACAGCAAGAGCGGTGGTGATAGTGGTACTACTGCGAAATTGATCGTAAAAAATAGCGATAACAGACAGTAGCAGCATAGGGGGCAAGATGGTGCCTGCAACTGCAACTAGAGAGCCAATGACACCATAGAGGCGAAAGCCAAGAATGACAGAGGCATTGACAGGGATAGGGCCCGGAGCAGACTGCGCGATCGCAGTTACATCTAGCATTTCATTTTCTTCTAGCCAGTGATGCTCCTCAACCACCTTTTTTTTCATCAGAGAAACAATGACAAAGCCGCCTCCAAATGTGCAAGCACTCAGCATAAACATACTCCAAAACAGGTCTTTTAATATAGAAGGGGATTGTTTTTTTTCATTCATATCAGATTGCTCCAATTCTTTTTAGTTTCTTAATTAGTATTTCCTTTATAGGTGGTATTATGCAGCGATTTTTTATACTCATGATTTGAGCTACTCAAGGCGGCATGAGGATTAATATGTGCAAAGTATGCACCAAAAAGTGCAAATTGCGCCAGGAATATGTTTTTTAGGAGTATATTTGTTATGATAGCAAAGGTTTTTCAAATAGTATCAATATAGGAATGAGGGATTGTTATGACAGTAGAGAAAAGTTTTGGAAAAGAGAAGAGAGTCAACAAATTTGTACTAATTATTGTCACAATTATTGATATGTTTCTTTTTTTTGGCTATATTGGCGATTATTTGCAGGGAAACATCAGTTTTGGTTTTATGTTGACAGTTGATTTGTCCGTTGTAATTTCTATGATAGCTTGCTATGCTGTTTATTTTCATCAAAAAGACAGTGCGCGATTCAAACATATTTCCCTGATTGGGTATGTGATTGTCTATGGATTGGCAGTGTTTGGTGCCCAGAATGATTTAGTATTTATCATGGCATTTCCATTTACTGTAATTTATATATTATATTACGATTTTAAATTGATTGTAAAAATTGCAGTGATATTTGGTAGCATTAATATTATTGATATCGTTTATACTGTTTTAGGATTAGGGCATATGCACTCTGGTGTCGCATTGAATAGCACATCTTTTTTGTTACAAGGTGCTTCCGTTGTAGTGTATATGATTGTACTTTGTGGAACAACACATATCTCAAATGACAATAATGCTCAGAAGATTTCTAGTTTAAAACAAGAGAAAGAAAAAAGTAATGAATTGCTAGAGGAAGTATTAAAAGTAGCTGTTTCTGTCAAGATGAATTCTACAGAGGCGGCAGAACATATCAGACAATTGAATCAGTATGTGGATGCCACAGTATCTGAGTTGAGTGAGATTGCAGAAGGAAATAATAGCAATGCGGTTAGTATCCAAAGGCAAACTACAATGACAGAAAATATTCAAAATATGATTTTAGAAACTAAGCGGATGTCTGATGAAATGCTTACAATGGCAGAACAGTCAGAGAAGGCGGTTAAAGATGGACAGCAAACAATAGACAGTCTACAGGAGCAAACACAAAGATCTATGACAGCAAATGAACAAGTGGTAGGTTCTGTGACTAATCTAATTTTAAATGCAAAGGTAGTGGAAGAAATCACAGAACAGATTTTTTCTATTTCTAGCCAGACTAATTTGTTAGCGCTTAACGCTTCTATTGAAAGTGCTAGGGCGGGTGAAGCTGGAAAAGGGTTTGCAGTGGTGGCCACGGAGATACGTGCTCTTGCAGATGAGACTAAAAAACTAACAGAAAACATTCGACAAATTGTCGAGGAGTTAAAGAGAAATGCAGACACAGCAAAAAATACAATCAACAATGTGATGGTAGCAGCAAATACAGAACATCAACTAATTTCCAATGCGGATGTGCAGTTTGGAGAAATTGGTAATCGAATGGGAGGACTGCACACGAATGTACAACAAATTTATAAAAAGATAGAAGAACTTTTGGAATTTAACAATGCGATTGTGGATAGTATCAATCATATTTCTTCTGTCAGTGAGGAAGTGACAGCGAGCACCCAGCAAGCTGCAGAGCTAGGAAAAGATACGAGGCAAAAAGCAGAACAGGCCAGAGAGCGAATGATGAACTTACTAGAAACAGCAAAGGTTATTGATAGATATACTTCGTAATCCAAAGAATAAACACCTAATAAGCTAAAGAGTTTACACAAAGACGTTTTAGTTTATTGGGTGTTTTATTAGTGTTTTGTTAGAAGAAAATCTTTTCCTTGAAGCTCAAAATTTCTTGTGGTATAATTAGGCGATTATGCGAAAGAAAATATAGAAATTCGCAAGCTGTTGGCAACATGGGAGATGAATCATGAAGGCATTTTTAATATTGGAAGATGGAACTGTATTTGAAGGTGTGCATATCGGTGCAAACAGAGAAATCATAAGTGAAATCGTATTTAACACATCAATGGCTGGATATCTCGAAGTACTTACAGATCCATCCTATGCGGGACAGGCTGTGTGTATGACCTATCCGCTGATAGGAAATTATGGGATTTGTATGGATGATATGGAGTCTAGTAAAACGTGGATCGATGGTTTTATTGTCAGAGAGCTATCTAGAAAATTTAGTAATTTTAGAGCAGATTTTTCGATTCAGGAATTTTTAGAAAAGAATAATGTGCCTGGTATTTCGGGCATTGACACTAGAGCACTGACAAAACTATTGCGCGAAAAAGGTACAATGAATGGCATGATTACCACCGACGAAAACTATGAGTTGGATAGTATTTTACCTCAATTAAAGACATATACGACTAAAAAGGTAGTAGAAAAAGTTACCTGTAAAGAGAAATATATATTGACGGGAGTAACCAATCTTGCACAAAATGGTGCATATTCGGGAAGTGCTAGGTTTAGTAAGGAAGCATACGAAAAAGGTGAGAGGGAAAAGGTGCCATCACTAGTACGTCAATTAAATGGTATGGGAAAGAAAGTAGCATTGCTTGACTTGGGGGCAAAAGGCAATATCGCACGTTCACTACAGGCAAGGGGATGCGATGTAATAGTATATCCTGCCAATACACCTGCATCAGAGATAATTGCAGCAAGTCTAGATGGCATTATGCTCTCAAATGGACCAGGAGATCCTAAAGAATGTGTGTCTATTATCGCTCAGATCAGGAAGTTATATGATACAGATATTCCTATTTTTGCTATTTGTTTAGGGCATCAGCTCATGGCACTTGCCACTGGAGCAGATACCTATAAAATGAAGTATGGGCATCGTGGTGGTAATCATCCAGTAAAAGATTTAGAGACTGGAAGAGTCTATATTTCCTCTCAAAATCATGGGTATGTAGTCGATATGGACAAGCTAGATCCCAGTATCGCAGTCCCTGCTTTTGTCAATGTAAATGATGGAACAAATGAAGGATTGCGCTATACAGGCAAACGCATTTTTACAGTCCAGTTTCACCCTGAGGCATGCTGTGGCCCACAGGATTCGAGTTATTTATTTGACCGATTTATTCACATGATGGAACAACATCATGTTGAGATGGAACAATGTGCAAAGACGGAGGTGACAAAATAATGCCGCGCAATCAAGATGTCAAAAAAGTATTGGTGATCGGTTCTGGACCAATTGTCATTGGGCAAGCAGCAGAATTTGACTATGCAGGAACACAGGCATGCCGTTCCTTAAAGGAAGAAGGCGTAGAAGTAGTGCTAGTCAATTCCAATCCAGCAACCATCATGACGGATAGAGATATTGCAGATAAAGTTTATATCGAACCTTTGACAACAAGGATTCTAGAGCAGATTATCGAGAAAGAACAGCCAGATTCTATTCTGCCAACACTGGGGGGACAAGCAGGTTTAAATCTTGGTATGGAATTAGAAGAGAGTGGATTTCTGGCGGCACACAATGTCCGATTGCTCGGAACAACAGCGGCTACGATTCGCAAGGCGGAGGATCGACAAGAATTTAAGGATACAATGGAAAAAATTGGAGAGCCTTGCGCAGCATCCTTAGTTGTGGAGAATGTGGAGGATGGTGTAGCGTTTACCAATACGATTGGATATCCTGTAGTATTGCGTCCAGCATACACGCTAGGCGGAAGTGGCGGAGGTATTGCACACAATCAAGTAGAATTAGAAGAAATTCTTGAAAATGGGTTGCGTCTTTCGCGTGTAGGACAAGTGTTAGTTGAGCGTTGCATTGCAGGTTGGAAAGAAATTGAATATGAGGTAATGCGCGACGGTGCAGGCAATTGTATCACCGTCTGCAATATGGAAAATATTGATCCTGTGGGAGTTCACACAGGGGATAGCATTGTTGTGGCACCTTCTCAGACATTGAGTGATAAAGAGTATCAGATGCTTCGCACATCTGCGCTAAATATTATCTCAGAGTTGGGGATCACAGGTGGATGCAATGTTCAGTTTGCACTTCATCCAACCAGTTTTGAGTACTGTGTGATTGAGGTAAATCCACGTGTAAGCCGTTCGTCAGCGCTGGCGTCAAAAGCGACAGGGTATCCTATTGCAAAAGTAGCAGCAAAGATTGCTCTTGGATACACGTTAGATGAGATTAAAAATGTGGTTACTGGTAAGACATACGCCAGTTTTGAGCCAACGCTCGATTATTGTGTTGTGAAAATGCCACGTCTTCCATTTGATAAATTTATCACAGCAAAGAGAACACTCACCACGCAGATGAAGGCGACAGGTGAGGTGATGAGTATCTGCACTAATTTTGAGGGCGCATTGATGAAGGCGATTCGCTCGTTAGAACAACATGTGGATTGTCTAAGAAGCTATGACTTTACAAATCTTGATCCAGATCTATTAATCAAGCGTCTCGCAAAGGTGGACGATCAGAGGATTTATGTGATTGCAGAAGCGCTCCGAAAAGGGGTTAGCTGTGAAAAGATTTGTGATGTGACAAAAATAGACATGTGGTTTGTCGATAAGATTGCCCATCTCGTAGAGATGGAACACATGTTAGAAACACAACCTCTTACAGTGGAGCTTTTGCGGGAAGCCAAAAGAATGGAATTTCCCGATCAGGTGATTGCTAGACTCACAGGTAAAGAAGCAGAAGAAATCAAACAGATGCGTTATGACAATCAGATTGTGGCGGCATTTAAGATGGTAGATACTTGTGCAGCCGAATTTGAAGCTAGCACGCCGTATTATTACTCTTGTTTTGAGGGAGTCAATGAGGTGGTGGAAACCACCCCAGATAAAAAAGTTTTGGTGTTAGGGTCTGGGCCTATTCGTATCGGGCAAGGTATTGAGTTTGATTACTGTTCTGTACATGCCACATGGGCATTTTCACGCGCGGGATATGAGACGATTATTATCAACAATAATCCTGAGACAGTGAGCACTGACTTTGATATTGCAGATAAATTGTATTTTGAGCCACTTACACCAGAAGACGTAGAAAATATTGTAAAAATTGAGAAACCTGATGGAGCCGTAGTGCAGTTTGGCGGGCAGACAGCAATTAAGTTGACAGAAAGCCTAATGAAAATGGGAGTTCCTATTTTGGGCACAAAGGCAGAAGATGTCGATGCAGCAGAAGATAGAGAACTATTTGACCAAATTCTTGAGCAGACACAGATTCCACGCGCAGCAGGAGGAACTGTCTACACAGCAAAGGAGGCAAAGGAAGTAGCGAATCGATTGGGATATCCTGTGCTTGTGCGCCCATCTTATGTGCTTGGAGGACAGGGGATGCAGATTGCCATCTCAGATGAGGAAATTGAGGAGTTTATGGCAATTATCAATCGTATAGCCCAAGATCATCCCATTCTTGTCGATAAATATTTGCAAGGCAAGGAGCTTGAGGTAGATGCTGTGTGCGATGGCACAGATATTTTGATTCCTGGCATTATGGAGCATATAGAGAGAACGGGAGTTCACTCTGGTGATTCGATTTCAGTTTATCCAGCACACACCATTAGCAATAAGGTGAAAGAGACAATAGCAGAGTATACAAGACGTCTTGCAAAAGCATTACATGTAAAAGGGTTGATTAATATTCAATTTATTGCGGTTGGGGAGGATGTGTATGTTATAGAAGTCAATCCACGTTCTTCGCGAACGGTTCCCTATATCAGTAAAGTCACAGGGATTCCCATCGTGGATCTCGCCACAGAAGTGATTATTGGAAAGACGATTCGTGAGTTAGGATATGAGCCTGGGTTGCAAAAAGAATCAGAGTATATAGCGATTAAAATGCCAGTATTTTCCTTTGAAAAGATTCGTGGTGCAGAAATTAGTCTAGGCCCAGAAATGAAATCTACAGGAGAGTGTTTAGGTATCGCAAAGAACTTTAATGAGGCACTTTATAAGGCATTTCTCGGCGCTGGAATTGACTTGCCTAAGCATAAACAAATGATTATTACCGTGAAGGATGCAGATAAAGGGGAAGCCATTGAGATTGGAAGGCGTTTTGAGAGACTTGGATATACAATCTACGCGACACGAAGTACTGCAAAAGCGCTGAATGATGCAGGAGTCAAGGCACGAAAGGTCAATAAAATTCATCAGGAATCGCCCACAGTAATGGACTTAATCTTAGGACATAAAATTGATCTTGTGATTGATACACCAACACAGGGACGCGATAAGTCACGGGATGGATTTTTGATTCGAAGAGTATCCATTGAGACAGGTGTCAATTGTCTAACTTCTCTCGATACAGCAAGAGCCCTCGCATCAAGTCTAGAAAGCAAACAGGATACGCCACTTACTCTAGTCAATATTGGTGAATTGTAACAGGATTTTTTAGTAATCGTTCAGTGTTGTTTGCCTGAACGATTACTTTTCTAATTATATACAGATGGTGAATAGAGTCATAAGGCTTGACAGATGGTCAAACTTACATGACAGTTGTATAAGAGACAGATGGAGGGGGATATGGCAGGAAAAATCTATGTGACAGGAGACTGTCATTATAATTATAAAAAATTTAATACAAAAAACTTTTCAGAACAACAGCAGTTAGATAAGCAAGATTACATACTAATTTGCGGAGATTTTGGAGGAGTTTGGGATCTGCAAGGTGAGAGTTCTGATGAAAAGCATTGGATGGATTGGATGGACCAAAAGTCGTATACAACATTGTTTGTCGATGGAAATCATGAGAATTTTGACAGATTAAACCAATATCCTGTGGAGCAATGGAATGGTGGAAATGTGCACAAAATTCGACCATCCGTTATTCATTTAATGAGGGGACAGGTCTATGACATTGCGGGCAAAAAAATTTTTTCTTTTGGAGGAGCTGCCAGTCATGACACGGCAGGAGGAATTCTTAACACAGACGATCCCTCTTTTAAAATCAAGAGAAAAATGTTAGACAAACAATGGATACCCTATCGCATTAATCATATAAGCTGGTGGAAGGAAGAACTTGCATCAAACCAAGAGATACAAGAGGCACAAAGAAATTTGCAAAAATGTCACTACTCAGTGGACTATATCATTACACATTGCTGCTCATCTAGCACACAAAAACAGCTTGGCGTACATGGATTGTATGGCAAAAATATACAGACAGAATTTTTAGATTGGGTCAAGACAAACGTGTCATTTAAGAAGTGGTATTTTGGACATTATCATATGGATAAAATAGTGAATGACAGCGAAGTCCTTTTGTATGACAAAATTCTTTCGTTGGAAAACTCCTGAAAAATATATAAACAAAAGTTGATAGTAAAATTGGATTACGTAATTGGTGAAATATGTTATACCATTTCAGGCCGTATGGCCATCCATGCTATGAAAGTCGAAGGCTTTCATAGCAAT
>CAJUHQ010000064.1 GCA_910586095.1 uncultured Lachnospiraceae bacterium
TTTCACGCACATGAATAGAGAACCCGCGAACGCGGGTAGATGGGAGTTAGTGTGAGAAGAGTTTCTAACTGCCTGTGGCAGTTTCTGCTCACAGCAAAGGCTGTTTCGCAGAGAAACTCTAAGTCTCACACCGTGAAAAGTACTTCTAACTGCCTGTGGCAGTTTCCGTTTGCAGCAAAGGCTGCTTCACGCAGAAGTACTAAGTCTGCATAGCAGACTTTTTTCACGCACATGAATAGAGAACCCGCGAACGCGGGTAGATGGGAGTTAGTGTGATGAAGATCAAAAGCACGAAGGCTTTTTTGGTGTGTCTGTTGTGCTTTGCCCTTTTGGCAGCAGTTCATGCTAGTGTGGCATCGTCTGCGGGAGAAGGGGGTATAGCAAGAGAAAGTGGGGATGTACAACCACCCATTTTTGGAACAAATGAACAGGAACTAGAAGCTGTACTTGCGGATCTAGGAATAGAAGTCCCTATAAGCAAGCCAAGTATTTATGTGAATGAGGCAGGCTATGTGTCAGATCGTGATAAGACCATTTTATTTGTGGGGGGACAGTGTGGAAATACCTTTGAGGTGGTGAGAAGCTACGATCAAGCAGTAGTGTATACTGGAACGATTCCCGAATCAGATCGGGACAAATTGAGCGGAGTAGCGTTTGGCGTGGCCGATTTTAGTGTAGTTGATGAGGTAGGAACGTATTATATTCTCACAGATATTGTGGGACAGTCCTATCCTTTTACAATAGCAGAAGATACTTATGAGAATCTGTTCTTAAATTTATTGCGCAACATGTCAGATGACAATAGACAGGAAAGCGCAGTAGGAGTTTGTGATATGAGTTTTGGGATGCACGCGATTATGTGTGCAATGCAATATAATGGGTCATTATTTGAGGCAGCATATGCGCATCTAGAAGAACAGGAGCAGGACAAACAGTTAGTGACACAGTTGCTATATATGGCCAATTGGCTGATAGCTCAGCAAGATACAGATGGAAGTCTGTACGGTGATTATGAGGCGACAGCGGCCTTTTGCGGAGTGATGGCAATGAGTCGATGCAGTTTTGGAAAGTATGAAAAGAGTGTTGATAAGGAATATCAACAGGCACAAGAACGTGCATGGAATTGGTTGTGCAAACAGGAATGTACTACAGATATCCAAAAAAACGCAAGGTTTTATGCTGCTACGCAGCTTTTTAATTCGGACGGCAACAGTATTTACAGAAAGCTCGCTGACGAATTTTTAAAAGAACAGGGAAAGGATTTTTATGCAGATCGCTTTTTGTTTTATGGGATGATATCCTACTTAAGCTCAGAGAAGGGAGTAGACCGAGATCTGTGCACCAATATAGTTATGGATATCACAGATCGGGCACAGAATCTGTGCACAAAGGCAAAAGAAGATACCATTGCAGGAATAGGGGTGCGAACAATACCTGATGCGCTGTTAAATATGCGCTATCTTTCTTTTGCAAACTATCTGTCACCTAACAAAGAATATACACTTATTATTGAGAATACCATACAATATATTGGAGGGTTGAATGAATACGGTGTATGTTGTATTGGCGCAGACGGCAAATGGAGAAATGCACAAGTCACACAGGAACGAAATCTAGAGTGGAATGGAATCATGCTTTTTGGTATGAGCGATATGTTAAATAATCTAAATGCGATCAATAATGTAAGGTAAAAAAGGCGTCGAAAATAAAACTAGATTCCAGTAAGAGGCTGGAAAGAGAGGGAGAGAGGTATGAAAATAGTAGTTTTGGCGGGTGGAACGAGTACAGAGCGGGATGTATCATTAGTGACAGGCGCTATGATTTACAAGGCATTGAAAAAAAAGGGGCATGAGTTAGTGCTATTAGATGTATATCTTGGGTATGAAGAAGATGTACAGGATATTTTTGCGTTGGATAAGGATTGGAGCGAAAATTTTGGCACAATCACAGAGATGCATCCAGATCTCAATGCAGTGAAGGCAATGCGACAGGGAAATCCAGAGTGTGCCATTGGTCCAAATGTAATACAAATTTGTATGCAAGCAGACATTGTATTTTTGGCATTGCACGGACAAAATGGTGAGGATGGAAGGATACAGGCTATGTTTGACCTGTTGGATATCCGATACACAGGAACAGGATATTTTGCGAGTGCTTTGGCGATGGATAAGGTGATTACCAAGGAATTGTTTAATAAATATCGTATTCCCACACCAAAAGGAATCACAGTGACAAAAGAGACAATCAATATTGTGGATACATGGAGTATCTTCCCGTGTATTGTAAAAGTAAACTGTGGTGGTTCCAGTGTAGGAGTATACAAAGTAGACAATAGAGAGGCGCTTCAAGAGGCGCTAAAAAATGCGTTTGCGCTCGATAATAGGATTATTGTAGAACAGTACATAGATGGAAGAGAATTTTCTGTAGGAGTCATGGACGGAAAGGCACTTCCGTTGATAGAAATTGCGCCCAAGGTAGGATTTTATGACTACAAAAACAAATATCAGACCGGAACAACTGTTGAGACATGTCCAGCGCAACTCGATGCCAATATCACGCGGGCAATACAATCTTGTGCGGAGACGGTATACAGGGAACTACGGCTAAACGCTTATGCTAGAATGGATTTTCGTATGGATCGGGAACAAAATTTTTATTGTTTGGAGGCCAATACACTTCCAGGCATGACACCAACCTCCCTTCTTCCACAGGAAGCGGCGGCTGTAGGTGTGAATTTTGAGGAGCTTTGTCAACAAATTATCGATATTTCTATGAAGAAATATAAATAGGGGGCTTCCATGAAGAATGTAACATTAGCCAATATTGCACAAGCTGTGAGTGGCATATTATATACACAAAATATGCCTAGTACAGTCTGTGAAAAAACAACAGAGGCATCAAAAGTAGTGATTGACTCGCGACAAATGGAACCTGGGGGTATTTTTGTGGCAACATGTGGTGCACATGTTGATGGACACAATTTTATAGATACAGTATTTGCAGCAGGAGCTTTGGGTGTGATCTGTGAGAAGGCACCCAAAGAGCCAAAAGGAGCCTATATACTTGTACAGGATAGCTTTCAGGCCCTGGAGGATTTGGCAGAATTTTATCGCAATCAATTGGAGATTAAGGTAGTTGGAATTACAGGAAGTGTGGGAAAGACCAGTACAAAAGAGTTTGTGGCAAGTGTGCTTTCTGAACAGTACCAAGTACTTAAGACAAAGGGAAATTTCAACAATGAAATCGGTCTTCCGCTCACAGTGCTCGGGATTCGTGAAGAGTGTCAGGTGGCAGTATTGGAAATGGGCATCAGTGATTTTGGGGAAATGCATAGACTAAGCAAGGTTGCGCGGCCAGATGTCTGTCTGATTACCAATATAGGACAATGTCATCTGGAAAATCTAGGAACACGCGACGGAATATTGCGCGCAAAAACAGAAATCTTTGATTTTATGCAAGAAAATGCAAGGGTATGCCTGAATGGGGATGATGATAAACTTGTCACTATCAAAGAAGTAAAAGGAAAGAGTCCCATATTTTTTGGCAGAGAACAAAAGAATAGTATTTGGGCCGATCAATATGAAAACAAAGGATTGGTGGGGAGCAAAGCATGGATACACAATTGTCTAGGAGAAAAAGAGGATGTATTTGAAGTGGAAATTCCTCTCCCTGGAGAACATATGCTCTACAATGCGCTTGCAGCCGTGTCTGTTGGGGTACTTTTTGGGTTGAGTACAGATCAGATACAGGCAGGAATTCGCAAAGTTGAGCCTGTGGATGGCAGAAGCCATGTGATGCACACTGAAAAATTTACCTTGATAGATGATTGCTACAATGCAAATCCAATTTCTATGAAAGCAGCTATTGATCTGCTGGCTATGACAGAACATGGACACAATGCGCGCAGAGTGGCAGTATTAGGCGATATGTTTGAACTTGGTTTAGACACAGACGCCCTACATGCACAAGTAGGAACGTATGCCGTTCAAAAAGGATTAGACATGGTCATTTGTATAGGAACGTTGTGTAAGCATATGTATGAAGGCGCAGTTGCTGTGGGAGATTCACACACAATGCTATACTATTTTAAAGACAAAGCAGAGTTTTTCCTTCAGGCTGATCGATTGCTTCAAAAAGAAGATATCATACTAATCAAGGCATCTCATGGCATGTGTTTTGAGGAAATTATTCAAAGGCTCGAGGCATAGACACCAAACAGTTAGAGTAATCAGATTTTTTCTTTGTTTGTCTCATAGGTGTTTAAGATAATATCATGAACGTATGTTCCTAATTGCTTTTGTTGTTCCTTTGGAAGCTCCTTGATATAAATAGGCTTGCCATACTCTATAATTACGTGTGCTTTTTTGATTCTGGGAAATTGATTCTCAAAGAGAGCAGCGCTGTTGTTGATTGTCATAGGAAGAATCGGGCAGTTTGCCTTTGCGGCAATCTTAAAGCTTCCCTCATGAAAAGCAAGGAGAGTGCCTTCCTCCTTATTTCGCGTTCCCTCTGGGAAGATGCAGATTGATTTCCCATTTTTCATCATATCAATTGCAGTGAGGATGGTTTTCATACCTGCCTTGACATTTTTTCGGTCGAGAAATAAACAGTGTAGA
This sequence comes from uncultured Lachnospiraceae bacterium, assembly GCA_910586095.1. Classification (GTDB taxonomy): domain Bacteria; phylum Bacillota; class Clostridia; order Lachnospirales; family Lachnospiraceae; genus COE1. Next base: position 4,617 of record CAJUHQ010000064.1, read on the forward strand.
TTGCGCATCCATACATTGAGCAGTGGAACTTTCTCCATTTCTTTTTTGGCAATATATCCTGTGGGACGCGGTACTTTGACATAGGTTAGCACAATATCAAAAAAACTTCTATGGTTTGCGACATAGAGTACAGGTGTGTCTGTTGGGATATTTTCTTCACCAATATATTCCACGTGAGCACCTGCTAGAAAGCGAACACAGCGAAATGCCCAATTGACGATCGCTAGGCTTGATCGGCTCTTTAGGTCAGGATTCCATTTGCCAATGATCCACTCGATGAGCATGATTGGCATACTAAAGATCAGAAAAAGGATTACAAAACCGCCTACAAGAATCAGTCTAATCATGTAAAAATACCATACCTTTCCGCGAACATGTCATTGTATTTGCAACAGTTTGACTTTTTATGCTAAATGGTTTCTTGCATTTTCTTTTGTTGCTATTACTATCTTATACATTTTTATCCAATAAATCAACCAAAAAAACTGAAACTATAGCGTATTAATCATGTGAAGTAAACCTAAGCTTCTTGTGACAAACCATAACGCGATTGCTACTAGCAAAACTAGATAAAAAACGATGGAATAAATACCCCAAAGTCTGCATAGCATAGTATGGAAAATGTATAAAATATTTCTATTTATCCTCAAGAGTAAAATTGAGGATCATAGGATGGAGGGACAGAAATGGCAGTATGTAAAAAGATATTGATATTGACAATGTCCGCTGTTTTCCTGTGTGCGGTATTACTGGGCTGTTCTACAGAGCAAGAGGCAAAGGATCGACTAAGAGACTTAGATTTTACGGTGGTTGGTCAGGACCAACAGCCAGAGACACTCAAGGAAATTATAGGGGAGAAGTCTGCAAATGCTTTCCAGATTAGTTATACCATAGGAGAGGATTTGTATATAGCAGTTGGATATGGGCAGCAGCCAAGCGGAGGATATAGTATTTGCGTAAATGAATTTTATGAAACAGAGGATGCTCTACATATAGATACAACGCTCATTGGGCCTGGCAAGGCTGAAAATGTTACAAACACACCAACTACCCCTTACATAGTTATCAAAACAAAAAACATTGAGGACAAGAGAATAGAGTTCCAATGACATACAAGTAGTAAGAAGAGAAAGGAAATTAGCATATGATATGGATAAAGAACGGTTTTGTAGTAGATCCAGCCAATAGGATAGAAGAGCAAAAAGATGTTCTAATCAAGGATGGAAAGATTTTGGAAGTGACAGACAATGGTGATAAGATTCGCCAGCTAGTAGATAACACATGTGAAGTAATAGACGCATCTGGCTGTATTGTGGCACCAGGTTTAGTAGATGTGCATGTCCATTTTCGCGATCCAGGTTTTACGTACAAGGAAGATATCGAAACAGGGGCTAAGGCAGCAGCAAGAGGGGGATTTACAAGTGTTGTGTTGATGGCCAACACCAAGCCGCCTGTTGACAATGAACAGACAATAGCCTATATAGTAGAGAAGGCGAAAAAAACAGCACTCCATATATACACTTGTGCGGCTGTGACCAAGGGATTAGCAGGGAAGGAACTGACAGATATGGCTGCCCTTCTGGAAAAGGGGGCAGTCGGCTTTACAGATGACGGCATACCACTGCTAGATGCTAGCATGATACAACAAGCGATGGAAAGGACTGCCAAGTTAAAGGTTCCTATCAGCTTACATGAAGAAGACCCTACACTGATTGGAAATAATGGTATTCATCGGGGCAAAGCATCAGAATATTATAAGATAGAAGGATCGCCCCGCGAGGCAGAGATTTCAATGATAAAAAGAGATCTAGAAATCGCACTTCAAACGGGAGCGATCGTAAATATTCAACATATTAGCACCAAGGAAGGAGTAGCGCTTGTACGTGATGCCAAAAGAAGAGCTGTTGCGATGGGGATGGAGAATTGTATTCATGCAGAAGCGACACCACACCATTTTAGTTTGACACAGGATGCAGCAATCACGTATGGAACCCTTGCCAAGATGAATCCGCCACTTCGGGAAGAGGCGGACAGGCTTGCGATTATAGAAGGCTTAAAGGATGGCACAATTGATATTATTGCCACAGACCACGCGCCTCACAGCAAGCAAGAGAAAGAAAAACCCCTTACAGAAGCGCCGAGCGGCATTATAGGATTAGAGACAGCGCTACCACTTGCGCTTACCAATCTAGTTAGTACAGGACAGTTGACAGTAAGTGAACTCATCCGCCTTATGAGTTTGAATCCAGCAAAATTATATGGATTGCCGGCCGGAACGTTGTCTGTCGGTGCACCAGCGGACGTGGTTATATTTGATCCGACTACCATACAAAAGATGGAAAATTTTGTGTCAAAATCAAGCAATACACCCTTTACAGGTCAAGAATTAAGAGGAATCGTAAAATATACAATGACATCATGTCAAGGTATTTTGTAAATTTATGACATTTGCCCATAGAATCACAAAGGGGCAGTTGCAAAATGACGTATACACACGCTATATGGTATAGATATCTAAGATCTTTTAGCCATATAGCGTGGAATTGCCGAGTTTTGCAACTGTCCCTTTTATGTACGCAATCCAACATCTACTTAATTCTTTTTCTCACGCATAGCGCTAGGAGTGATTCCAAATACTTTTTTGAAGGCACGTCGAAATGAATTGGCGTTGTTATAGCCCACAGATAAATAGAGTTCATTGAGACCGATATCTGTGTCACGGACTAGGCGCGCAGCCTCACTCATACGTATAGTTTCTAAATAAGTTGAAAAATTCACCCCTGTTTTTTCTTTAAACAAATGAGAGAAATAACTCTCCGAAATCTGAAATTCATCTGAGATCTTGTTTAAGCCTATAGAAGGATCAGCATAATTTTCTTTGATATATTTCTCAATGGCAGAGATTAGACTAGAATCTTCTGATTCGACAGTAAAGAGCTTACAAAGTCTAAGCGCAATATCTTCACATAACTTAAAGGAAACATGTTGATTAAAACATTGATCTAAAGCGCAAAGAGCATCTTTGGGAGTGTTTGTTGGCAGGGCAAACCGTGCCTTTAACAGTGTGTTGCGGATATCTGAGAGCAAAAATTGCAACATATTAATAGGAAGTGAGCGCTCCTCAATATTTTCCTGATGCAAAAGATTAAACAGTTCAAGGACCTGCGGCAGATTTCCGGTTGTGATAAAATGAATCAGTTTTGTGGAAAGTTCCATAGGATAGTAAAAAGCGCTGGAATCTTTTTTGACAAGCTCATAAGGAACAAAAATAAAATTCTTGCTAGTATAATTTACAGCTTCAATAGCCTGCTGATAGGATTCCCAAACATTTACAATATCATCGGTACTTTTACCAATCCCCGCAAAAAGCCAAATACCATGAGAATCCAAAAGTTCCTCGTGCATTTGAAGGATTTTGCCACTCATCTGAACAATGAGGTCCTGTTTGTCTATAGAAGTTCCTGTCACAATTAAAGCATAAGTTCTATCGGTAGGACTGTAACAGTAAAGAGTCTCTCCAAAATAATGTTGGAGAGTTTGCATGACTAATGCATTACATTCTTCTAAAGTGTGCGTGTTATCCGCAGAATGTTCGGTATCTGTATTGTTGTAAGCTACAATATATAAGGCATTATAAAGTAATGTATCATCAATTAATCCTAAGAAATCCTTTGCGTAGGAAGCTTCCTGTTCAGAGACAATCATCCCTTTTAGTAAAAGTCTTACATAGGAATTGCGCATAATGGGTTTTTGAGTGTCTACGACATCTTGTAGATGGTTATTTTCATCTAATAAGGTATCTCTTTGTTGGTTGATAACTTGTAACTCACGATCTAGTGCAAGAATGGGCCGCAAATACTGCTTTGACAGCAGAAAGATTAAACCAATGCCAATGAGAAACGCAGCAACAAACAAAGCAAGGTACAAAATTTGTGGGCGTGCAAAATTTGCGGTTGAGGTGTATGAGGGATAACAAAAATAGTAGCACAGTCCAGTAGTACGAGAGACATAAGAGTCTAAAAAAATCTCGTGATCCTTAAAAAATGCGCGAATCTCAGGGATTGAGCAATTATATAAATCAAGATCCTCTTTTGCAGAAAGCAATAAAATTGTTTCGTCTGTTTCTGTGCGCACAAAAAGACTTCCACTTTCAGAGGTGTTGTCTAAACAGCTAAACAAAGAGGATAAATTCTCGCCCTCAAACACAAAACAGACAACAGCGTTAATATCTAAATCTGTTATGTTTTGTGCGTGAAGCATATACAGATAGTGCTGTTTTTGGCTAGATGGGGGGGTGAGATTACCTAAGGGAAAAAACTGGCCAGATGTTTCATTTAATGTAAGAGCTTTCAGCCATGTTTCATAAACACTGCTTGTATAGCGTTTGGTTTCATAATAGGCATCCTGTGGTAAAAAAAGCCCCGGAGCCAGTATATAATCAGATGTTGGCAGGTAGCAGAAAACCTCTGAAACTGGCAGAAGAGGCTTTACATACTCATCGACAGACATAATAGCTGACAGCGTATTTCCTGTGGCAAAAAAACCAGATTCGGAGCTTTTCATCGCAGAAAGTGCCTGAAATGTACTGTTTTGTATGATCTGACGACAATATACTTCCATAATGTTGAGATCTTTTTCAAACAACTCCACATTGCTCATCAGAGTGGATTTGTGCTTCCATTCATATTGATTACGAGCACTTTCTAATCCTAAAGTATATAAATAAAAGAATAGCACTAAGATCACAAACAGAAAGATACTATAAGAAGCCAACATCTTAAAGAGTAGCCCTATCCGATTGTTTGGAGTTTCAGTTCGCTTTTTATGGAATTTTAAGTGCAATTTAAAAATGGAGGAGATTTGGTTTTGTTCTATCTTCATAAGATACACTCCCTGTCCGCGTATAACGGACTTATATTGAGAAAAATCCTTTAAAACAAACAAATATGTATATATTCACTGTAATATAGTCCGTATATAACGGACTATATTGCCTAATCAAATAATTTTTGAAGTGACAAAAGAAGAAGCTTTATATCGTATTATGTTATCTGCCAATAGTTTTATTTGGTAAGGATACTTAGAACATTCTTTCGTGATTCTATGATAAAGTCTAGATATATATTACCAGTAAAATAAGAAAAATACAAGGTGTAAGTGCTTACATAAAGGGCTAAAATAAAGAATTCTTCTCTGTTTTTGTACAAAATATGCACGCTGAGTCAAATATTGGAGCTTGAATTGTAAAAGTTGACAATGATAAAGTAAGTATCAAGCGGAATATATGGCGATGTTGCTTCTTTATCCGCCGAAATTTTAAATAACTTTTTATTAAGGGAGGAAGAAAATGAAAAAGAAAGCGTTATCATTACTTTTAGCTTCAGCAATGGTAGTTTCTTTAGCTGCATGCGGTGGTTCGTCAGATGATAAAAATGCAACTGGTACAACAGGAGGAACAAGTACAGAAACAAGTACAAACACATCAAGTTCTTCAGGTTCTGAAACTCCAGGCTCTGAGACATCTGGTGGTTCTGAGGACACTTCAGATATTGAGAAACCAGCAGAGATCACTATTTTAGTGGATGGTACAGTATTTACACAAGAGAATGCACGTGACCAGTTTATGGCAAAGTTAGAAGAGCTGATTGGCATCAAGATTAATGTAATTCAGCCAGACCATGATGCTTACTATGACAATGTAGGGCAAATTATTGCAGGTGGCGACTGGCCAGATGTAATGATTCTGTCTAGTACATATTACTCAGCTTATGCGGCAGAGGGTGTTCTGTGGGATATGACAGAAGCATGGGACAATTCTGAGTTAAAGAAACGCCAGGAAGCATATAATGGTGCAGGTGTTGTTGCAGGTATGGAGATTGATGGACGTTTATATGGTATGCCATCAGCGCGTGGTAATGGATGCGTTACTTATGTAAAGAAGAAATGGTTAGATAATTGCGGTATCGCAAATGCACCAACTAACTATGATGAGTATCTTGCGATGTTAGAGGCGTTTACAACAGGCGATCCCGACGGAGATGGAACAGACGGTAATACATTTGGTGTGACAGCAGCAGGTTTCGTTGGAACAGAGGCACCTTATGTCAATTATTTGCCAGAGTTTTATCAGGATGCGCATCCAAGCTTTTATCAGAAGGAAGATGGCACATGGGCAGATGGCTTTACAGAGGATTCAATGAAAGCAGCACTTGGAAGACTTGCAGATGCATATAAAAAAGGTGTGATTGATCCAACAACACTTACGAATGGTACAGCAGATTGCCGTAATAAGTTCTATAGTGACGACTTTGGTGTGTTTACATATTGGGCAGGTACATGGGCAACAAACTTAAAGACGAATCTCGAGAACAATGGACTTGATGGAGAGTTGATAGCACTTCCACCAATCAAAGAGGTTGGATCATATCTGGACAGAATTCCTCCTGTATGGTGTATCTCATCCACCTGCGAGAATCCAGAAGGTGTATTTAAATACTTTATTGAGCCTATGCAGGATGGTGGCGAAGTACAGTTCTTGTGGACATATGGCGTAGAGGATGTACATTGGTCAACAAAGGCTGAAACATTGTATGAGGGTGAAGAAAAGGAAAAAGTTTATGAGGAAGGCCAGTTCCACGGTTGTGATAATCTTGAGAACCCTGGTACACAATATACAAAGGCACATATCGATCCAGCACTCGCATTAGTTGAGTTAAAAGATGACCCTAGAAATGAGAGTGCAGCAGAGGAGAACAAGGCTTCAGCAGAGTTATTTGCACAGAATTGTGTGACAGCAGATTTGGTTCCTAGCACCGATCAGATGACAGAGTACAATGGTGATTTGACAACATTGAAAAATGAGTTGATTGCAAAGGTTGCTATGGGTGAGATGACGATTGATGAAGCATATGCAAAGTATGAGTCAGATCATGGCGCAGAGTGGTCACAGATCATCGTAGATTCATTGAATCAATAAGTATTTTAGAAATTGTGCTGTAAAAGTAACAGTTTGGCCTATGCCGCGCACGTTGCTGCGCGCGTACCACGTAACGTTCAGCCGTTCTACTGGCTGAACTGTTACTTGTAAAGGCATGGGAGTTTGCATGTGGAGTCATGGCTGATGACTCCACAATAAGACAGACAGATGGCACTATAATTTTGGGTGAAGAGGAAGAGCAGGTATGAAAGAAAAGAAAAACCAATCAAGCGCGTCGCCAGCAACGGGTACTAATAGGGCATTGGGAGCACGGATTTACAGATACAAAGGATTCTATGTGATGTTTTTGCCTGTATTTGTCTTTGCGGTAATATTTAATTATCTTCCCATGCTAGGCATTAGATATGCGTTTACAAACTATAATGGTATCAAAAAGCCATCGATTGTATGGTTTGATAATTTTAATAAGATGTTTAGTATGCCAGGGTTTTGGACAGCATTTGGAAACACTCTGGTTATCAGTATTGTAAAATTACTTTTGACTACTTTCTTTGCAGTGGTGGTGTCATTATTCTTAAATGAAATTATGAATATCCATTTCAAGAAGGTAGTTCAGACAATTATTTATCTACCGCATTTTCTATCATGGGTAGTTACTGCATCACTGTTCTCATTGATCTTAGCTCCTACAGGGCAAGGTCTTGTAAACTCTTTTTTGGTGAGTATTGGTGTAGTAGATTCTGGCAATATGATCTATTTCTTGGGAAGTACAAAATGGTGGAGATTTACCTATTATCTGATTAATGTCTGGAAAGAGACAGGATGGCAGACGGTTATTTTTATGGCGACATTAGCAGGAATGAACACAGAGCTTTATGAAGCCGCTTCCATTGACGGTGCAGGTCGTTGGGGAAAGATGCGCTACATTACATTTCCGTCTCTTGCCAACACAATTTTGACTGTATTGATTTTGAATCTTGCAAAGGTTATGAACCTCTTTGAATCAGCGTTCGTATTGCAAAACGATGCGGTTCTAGATGTTTCAAACGTTCTAGAAACCTATATCTACTATCAGAGTTTTAACAGTGGTTCTATTCCAAATTATGGATATACAACTGCCGTTGGCTTATTCAAATCTATCGTGGGCTGTCTGCTAGTACTTATATGTAATAAGTGGAGTAAAAAAGTGCGTGAAGGCCGCGGAATCGTCTAGGAAGGAGTAGCAGATATGGGAAAAAGTGGAAAAAAGATATCGGTTTTTTCAATTGTAAATGGCCTGATATTTATTATATTGTGCCTGATTATTATCATTCCATTGTGGAAAATTTTGGTTGATTCATTTGACCTAAAAACTGCATATGGTATGAAATTGTGGCCGGAGACATTTGGTTTGGATGGCTACAAGCTTGTATTTTCAAACCCAACATTGTATCGTCCTTTGTTGATTTCTGTCATCACAACTGTTTGTGGTACAATTATCGCATTGATGCTGTCTACCTTTGGTGCATATGTGTTGATCCAGTGGGATATGCCTGGACGAAATTTGTTTGCAAATATGTTATTGTTCACTATGATCTTTAATGGTGGTATGATCCCGACTTATTTGGTGTTGCGGTCCTTACATCTGACAGATACATTGTTGGTTGTCATTCTGTTTCCGGCACTCAATGTATATAATCTAGTATTGATGCGCAATTTCTTTGAAGGTATTCCAGCCAGCTTGTTTGAGTCGGCGACATTGGATGGTTGTTCACCGATGCAAACATTTATTCGGATTGTGCTTCCTATGTCAAAGGCAGCGTTGGCATCTATCGGCTTAATGTTTGCGGTTACATATTGGAACGATTACACTCACTACAAATTGTATATTATGAATTCTGACTTGTACAATTTCCAGATGAAATTGCGTGGTATGATTATGGGTAGTGATCTTCCCACAGCATCTGGAAATGCGACAGAGAACACTATCAAAAATGCGGCAATCATTGTAGTTATCATTCCGTTTATGATTTTGTATCCAATGTTACAGAAATACTTTGTAAAGGGTGTTAATATCGGAGCTGTAAAAGAATAAAAAGAAGATAGAAGCTCTAGGACGGCAGAGACTGTCGTCTTAGAGACTATCTGATTTATACAGATTGTACTATGTGGGGAAACGTTAGTTTCCTTTTTTTGACACAATACAGTAGGTAAATTATTTATAAATGTGAACAATGTTTACAACACAAACATTGTTCGTTATAATATTGGTAGCATAGTTTCAACAATGTGAACATCATTCATTATAGCCAATTGGAGTCAGTGCCCAAATTGGCGGGATAGTAGTAGTATGGGGGGGTAGAATGGAAAATTCGACGAGAAAGGTTTTTTGGGCAGGCGATTCGACAGTACAGACGAATGACATTACAACGTACCCTCAGACGGGTATTGGACAAGTGTTCTCTTTATATGTTAAGGAGACAGTGCAGATTGTCAATCATGCAAAAAACGGAAGAAGTACCAAAAGTTTTTTAGACGAGGGCAGGCTTGATGCAATTGACAAAGAGATTGGAGAAGGAGATTTTTTGTTTATACAGTTTGGGCATAATGATGAAAAGAGTGAGGACCCAGCACGATACACAGAACCATTCTCAACTTTTATGGACAATCTTTTGATCTTTATAGATACAGCTAGAAAGCACGGTGCGAATCCTGTGTTAATCACACCACTTGAACGCAGGTGTTTTATTGATGAGAAACATTTAGGTATCGGCGCACATTCCGACTATGTAGCAGCTATGAAGCAAACTGCGAAGAAGGCTCATGTACCACTGGTGGACCTTTATAGTATGAGCCGCAATGAGTTAAAAAAGGCGGCAGATCTAGGCAGTCGCCAGTGGTATATGTATTTTGAACCTAATCAATACAAAAATTATATGGAGGGTAAACAGGACAATACGCATTTGCGCTATGAAGGTGCTGTTTTGTATGCAGGACTTATTGCAAAAGGTCTGTGCGATCTCGGTGGTATTTATCAAAGTTTGTTGATTGATGAAATGGGCAATTATGAGAGGTGAAAGAGCAGATGAGATTAAGAAATGTAACAGGTTCTCGGCAGATGATTGCAGACAGCCGTTTTGTGGTGCATGATCCTATGGAACAAAAAGGACACTGGAAGGATGTGTTTGGAAATGAGAATCCAATTCATATTGAGATTGGGATGGGAAAAGGACAGTTTTTGACAAGACTTGCAATAGCAAATCCAGATATCAATTATATAGGGATAGAAAAATATTCAACGGTGTTGCTGCGCGCGACACAAAAGCTAGAAGAGCAAGAACTTGCTAATCTGCGTTTGATACGCATGGAGGCAGAGACTATTTGTGATGTGTTTGCAGAAGGCGAAATTGCACAAATTTACTTAAATTTTTCGGACCCTTGGCCAAAAGATCGGCATGCAAAAAGGCGATTGCCTTCAAGACAATTTCTTGTGCGGTATGATAGTATTCTGGATAAGAAAGGAAAAATTTTATTTAAGACAGACAATACAGGGCTATTTGATTTTGCGCTTGAAGAGCTGGAGTGTGCAGGGTGGAAACTTGAGACAATGACGCGTGATTTGCACCATGATGAGAAATTGTGCACAGGAAATATTATGACAGAGTATGAGGAAAAATTTTCAGCAATGGGAACTCCAATCTGTCAGTATGTCATTTATCGTTAGTCAATTACAGATTGGTAGAGAACAAGTAGGGGAAAGATCACCCCTACTTTTTTACGCGCAGCCACCGGTAAAAAGTAGCATGTGGGGGCACAATGAGTAAAAGATAAACTATATAAATAAATACATACAGGCAAAAATAAAATATTTTTAGAAAACGTTTAAGAACTTTTTTTGTGATTAAATAGCAAAAAAGTTCTTAAAATTCAAAATTTTCTAGAGAGTTCGTAGAAGCTATTTTAGTATTTTAATAAAATTGGATCGAAATATAGAGCCAATTTAAAAAGGAAATGACAAAATAATTGTATAAAATATACAAAAATTAGAATAAAATTAGTAAAAGACTAATCAAATAGCAAATATAATGCAAAAAGTAGTTGAAAAATATTGACATAAAGCATATAATAAAAATGTAGAAAACGTTTAAGAATATCGCTTATGCTACAACCTGTTGTATAGTGTGTTGAGAATGTGCAAAGCAGCGGACAGGAGGCAGACGGTATGGCATCATTGAAAGATATTGCAAGAGAATGTCGTGTGTCTGTTGCGACAGTCAGCAAGGCACTAAATGGTCATTCGGATATCAGCGATGAAAAGAAAACGCTAATTCGACGTAAGGCTGAGGAGCTGGGGTATCATCCTAATTTGTTTGCCAGGATGTTAAAGATGAAACGCAGCTATAATATTGGGGTGCTTTTTGTAGAAGAGGCACACAATGGGCTGACACATGACTATTTTGCGGCGGTACTAGATAGTTTTAAGGTGACGGCGGAGCAACGAGAGTACGATATAACTTTTTTAAATTGTAATAAGACTAGAAAAAATAGAATGAGTTATCTAGAACATGCTAGATATAGGGGATTTGATGGAATTGTAATTGTCTGTGTAGATTTTATGGAGCCGGAAGTTCTTGAATTGGTACACAGTGATCTGCCAATTGTGACAATTGATTACATATTCAATGACCGAATGGCTGTGGTATCTGATAATATTCAGGGAATGGAAGATTTGCTTTCTTATATCTATCAGAAGGGACATCGCAAGATTGCGTATATTCATGGAGCAGATTCACACGTTACTCGTGGTAGACTCTCAAGTTTTTTTAGGACGGCAAAACGGTTAGGTCTAGAGATTCCAGATGAATATATTATAGAAAGTGAGTATCGACACGAGAAAAAAGCAGCAAGCGCGACGATAAAGTTGTTGGAGTTAGAACAGCCGCCCACCTGTATTTTGTATCCAGATGATCTCTCAGCATTTGGAGGGATTCAGGTCATACGCGAGCGCGGATTGCATATTCCAGAAGATATTTCTGTGGCAGGATATGATGGTATTCGACTTTCACAACATATGTTTCCAGCATTGACTACACTGAAACAGGATACGTTGCATGTAGGACGATACGCGGCAGAAAAGCTCATTGAGCTCATTGAGAATCCACGCACGGCAGTTCGAGAAATTACGCATGTAAAAGGTGTGGTATATGAAGGGCAGACGATCAAAACACTGTAGATTTGAAAGAGGGGCGCTTAGAAGGATGAAATATAGCTGTATTCATCTAGAAGAAGAGCACTTTCAAATATAGAATCGCGGTTTTCGTTTGAAAACTAGGACGAAGTATTGAATGTTAAGGAGGTATCAGTTATGAAAAAGAAATGGCTTGGATTGTTGCTTTCAACCGCAATGGTTACATCAATGTTAGCAGGATGTGGCGGTAAGGCAGATGAGACATCAACACCTGCATCAGAACCTACCAAGGAACCAACAAAGGAGGCGTCCGAAGAAAAGTCAACGCCTGCGGCAGAGACACCTTCTGACGCATCAGCGGATGGTGTTACATATGTGGGAGATTTGGAGATTATGCACTATTCTACCTCAGAGGAATCAGAGGGAAATGGTGGTTCAGATGGTTTCCGTACGGTGTTAAAGATGTGGGATGAGATGCATCCTGATATTACATTAACGCAAAATGTATTAGCCAACGCAGAATATAAGACGCAGATCGCAACGCTCGCGGCAGCAAATGATCTTCCTGATGTGTTTTTGCTTCAAGGAATGAATACAATTGACTGGGCTAATCAGGGATTGGTATATGATCTGACAAGTGATATCAAATCTTCCCCATATTATTCAGATTACAATGAGGCCTATTTTGCACCATTTACAGTGGGAGATTCTATTTATGGATATCCAGCATTGACAGGTGGCACATGTACCGTTGTTATTTATGATAAGGCAATGTGGAAGGATGCAGGTTTTGACACATTCCCAACAACATGGGCAGATATAGAAAAGGCTTCGGAATATTTTAATGGACAGAATATTACAACTGTTGCGTTTGGTAATGGCGGAAAATGGCAAGCAAACTCTTGTTTCCTTTCTACTCTAGGCAATCGATATACAGGTCCTGATTGGTTTATGAGTATGGTTTCAAAGGGAGGAGCAGCTTTTACAGATGAAGAGTTTGTAAAGGCATTGGCAGAGACACAGCGCTTGTTTACAGAGACCTCAATCTTTAATGAGGATTTCAATGTTGTGACAAATGAGGATGCACGTGAGTACTATATTTCTGGTGATGCGGCTGCATTTATCGGTGGAAACTGGGATGAATCTTATATCTGGGCAACATTACAAGAGACAGATCAGGAGAAGTGGAGCAATATGGGATTTGCAGTGCTTCCACAGCCTGCGGATGCGACAAAGGCACCAAAATCTCAGAATATTGGTCTAGGTTACGCAGTAGCGATCAATGCAAAGTTAGCTGATAATCCAGAAAAGCTAGCAGCAGCGATTGATCTTGCAGAGTATATTACAGGACCAGAGTTTGCAAGCTTTGTAGCAGAAAACTATGCATTAGGCGGTTTGACAAAAGTAGCAGATGTGGATTTAAGTGGATTTGATCCAATTACACAAGATTTCTATAATTGGTCTTATGTTGATACAGAGACATGTGAAATCTACGATTCTTATATCACCAATGCAGTATGGGATGTTTTAAACACTGATTTACAGACAATGATGAATGGTGATATGTCACCTGAAGAGGTTGCCGCAAATGCACAGAAAGCATATGAGGCTAACTATTAAGAGAAAGTGTGCTATATTCTAAAAGAATTTGTAGATATAGGGTAAGGAAGAAATAGGATGTAGTAAAGGCCGTTTCTGTCTACATGATAAGCAGGCAGGCGGCCTTTTATGCACAGCCTCATGAGAGTGTTTAAAGTAGCGCATGAGGCATGTTCTTTCCTACTTGCTTTATAACACGAATGTGGTTAAAAAGTTTGAACTTTGTTTACAGTAGAATAGTTACAAAATTCCCGATTTCATCTATGAACCATACATGATAAGGGCGTTTGGGAAAGAGAGGGGTGTGGAATGTTACATTCGATTAAGCCAAAAGGAAGAACTATTTTTTTGTATCTTCTTGTACCAGTAGCCATGTTTGTCTTTACGGTGTTTGTGCCGTTGATGACTGCATTTGTATACAGTTTTTTTGAATGGAAAGGCGGGCCTCAAAAAACATTTACAGGACTGAACAATTATATTGCACTGTTTACAGATAAGACATTTTGGGAAGCGTTTAGTCATAATATTTATCTGGTTATTGTCTGTATTGTTGGTCAGATTGGTATTGCCTTTATATTAGTTATGATGGTCAATTCCAAACTGGTAAAGCTCAAAGGGATGCATCGCACTTTTGGATTTTTCCCAAGTACTATTTCTGCTGTTTGTATCGGTTTGATCTGGAATATGATTTATCACAATCAATATGGCATTATCAATTGGTTTCTAAAGACGATTGGCAGAGCGGATCTATGCAAAGTTTGGCTCAATGAGACGAGTATGGTGATGCTTTTAGTAGCTATACCATTGATTTGGCAGTTTATTGGATATTATATGGTAATTATTCTGTCTGCAATTTCCTCTATTGACACAGAAGTGTTTGAGAGTGCGGAGATTGATGGAGCAAACGGAGTGCAAAAGGCATGGTATATTACACTTCCACTAATTAAAAATACAATGCTTGTGTGTACAACGCTCTGTATTGCAGGTAATATGAAGGCGTTTGACAATATCTTTGTTATGACAAAAGGTGGTCCGGGTACAGCATCAATGGTAATGGCTATGTATGGATATCAGGTTTCGTTTAGCCAGAGTAATATGGGGTATGGAAGTTGTATTTCAGTAGGAATTTTTGTGCTTTCTTTGCTGGTAATTGGCGGGTCTCAGGGAGTGATTAAATTCTTTACGAGGGAAAAGGAGGCGTAGGACAATGAAAAATGACAATGGGATTAATAAAATTCAGAAAACTGTCATGGGAGTTCTAATGAATTTTATATTAATTGTGTTTTCTCTTTCTTGTATTTTCCCAATTGTATGGATGATTTATTCTTCCTTAAAGGAAAAGAGGGCATTTAATGCAGATATTATTGGATTGCCAAAAGCACCTACACTGGTGAACTATACTCGTATTTTGACCAACTCCGATTATCATCTTGCAGAATCAATGTTTAATAGTGTACGAACGACGTTTTTATCCATTGTTTTAATTGTTTTGTTTTCTTTTATTGTGGGCTATATTCTTGCTAGAGTGCGGTTTAAACTCAATAGAGTGTTGTATGTTATGTTTTTAATGGGAATGTTGATCCCGATTCATTCATTGCTGGTTCCTATTTATGTAGTATTTCGCAATTGCGGTCTGTCAAATAAATGGTTTACACTGCTTTTGCCATATGTATCGTTTGGGTTGCCAATGGGAATTTTCCTTGTGGAAGGGTATGTAAAGGGAATTCCAGTGTCATTAGAGGAGGCAGCAGCAATTGATGGAAGTAGTTTTTCCAATACTTTATGGAAAATTATATTGCCAATTTGTAAGCCGATTTTGGTCACAGTGGCAATTATTCAGATTTTTAGTTGCTGGAATGAGTTCTCTTTTGCATTAGTACTACTCAAAGATGTCAGCCTACAGACAGTGCCTTTAGCATTGACACAGTTTAAGGGGCAGTTTGCATCAGATTATCCCAAACAAATGGCAGCGATGTTGATTACAATGTCGCCAATTGTGGTATTGTACTTTGTATTTAGTAAGCAGATTATCAAAGGAATGGTTGCCGGAGCTGTAAAAGGTTAATAAAAATAAATGGATAGGCAGAACATAGCGGGCGGTTTGTACAATGCGTACAAATCGCTTGTTTTTGCGTCTGGATAATGTATTGATACTTGCATAGCATAAACAATATACTAGAGTTTTATTATTTAAAGATACTTAAATGTAAATATATACCTTGACAGGTGAGGTATATTGATATAAAATATATATCAACTTAAGGAATATTGTCTGTAACAATATGGGAAAGGAGGGAACATATGTCCATTACGTCAGATATTCTCAGAGGGCATACAGAGGCGATTATTCTTTCACACCTGTTAGAACAAGACAGCTATGGTTATCAGATCAATAAGGATATTATGAAAAAAACGGATAACAGGTATGAATTAAAAGAAGCCACGCTTTACTCGGCGTTTCGACGATTGGAGCAATCAGGATATATTAGAACTTATTGGGGAAATGAGACTGTTGGAGCAAGGCGCCGATATTATGCGATTACTGGCGAAGGCAGAGAGGCATATCAAGGG
>CAJUHQ010000065.1 GCA_910586095.1 uncultured Lachnospiraceae bacterium
CTATTTTTCACACTAACTCCCATCTGCCTGCTTTTGCAGGCGTACAAATCAGGATGGTGAAATTTTATATTTCACACTAAATTCCTAGATATACAAATAGAGTAATAGACTTTGCATGTGAACAAAAATGCATCTTTTGTACTATGTACTTAGAGGTGTATTTATCAAAGATGCCAGTACATGGCATAAGTGCTTAAAAATGCAGTAAATAGTTATTTAGAGAAATAGGAGAGTAACAGGTTGGTCAAACCAGAAGGAACAAAAAGAATTTCAAAGATTGATGCATATTTAAATTGCGCAGAAAATTTTGCCTATAGAAGTACCTGTATCAAAAGAAAATATGGAGCGGTTCTTGTAAAAGATGATGCTGTAATTTCTACAGGGTATAATGGTTCTCCTAGAGGTTTTGAGAATTGTTGTGATATCGGAAGATGTCCACGTATAGAGCAGGACATGCACCAAGGGGAAGGATATGCGATTTGTCGTGCAGTACATGCAGAGGCCAATGCGCTACTTAATTGTTCGCGTGAACAGACAATTGGGGCTGATTTATATTTAGCAGGGATAAACCCTGCCGATTTATCAGTACACAAGGCAAAACCCTGTCCATTGTGTGCGCGTATGATTATACAGGCTGGTATAAGAAACGTGTATCTTAGAAAAGGAGAAGGCGCTGATAATTATGAAAAAATTGCGGCACGAGAATTGAAATGGTATCAGGATATGTGAAGTATCAAAGATGAGGAAGGCGGTTATCCATTAATTTATGAAGAATCTGGTACTAACAAAGTAAAACTGCGCAAAGATAAAATTGAACAAAAGATAATATATAAAAAGAAGTTACTTACAAGAATAATCACTATTGTAAAAGGCTACAAAGTCGTTGATTGGACAGATTTGTATAAGTTAAATTAAAATGATATAAGAATCAAATTGCTTAAAAATATAGTTTAAAAAGTTTGATGATAAACCTTATTGTTCAAAGAGATTTCTTCACAAATAACGTTTTCTTAACAAAATTTATATAGCACTACATAGTTCCTCCCTTGACACAGAGTATAAAAAGCGAGTATCATAGAATTGGAGGAAACGTAATCGTTAAGAACTAAGGAATTAAAAGGTAATGAAATTGGAAACGGATACAAAGGTTATCAATTATATCAGACGGAAAATAAAAGATTCTAGAAATATCGTGGCCGTATTAGGAATAGAAATGCTTGTAGAAGGAGGAGGGAGTGACCTAGACTCCAATGATGAAACTTATCGGGTGGAGCAAGAATATGGTTTTAGTCCTGAGGACATGCTTTCGGCCAGCTTTTTTAATTCCAAATCGGAGAGATTTTATCGTTTTTATAAGAAGGAAATTCTGGGTATGGAGGTACAGGCGACGCCAGCATATCATGCGCTACTTAGGCTGCAAAAACAAGGAAAGCTTTCTGCAGTGGTAAGTCAAAATTATCATGGACTTCCCAGCGGAATAAGTTTTGACAATGTGATTGAGCTAAATGGAAATATACACATCAATAAATGTCCGCATTGTGGGAAAGACTTTAACATGCGATATGTGCGTGAGGCTGTGGGGATTCCCTTATGTGATATCTGTAAAGTACCTGTGCGTCCTGACATACGTTTATTGGGAGAGCGCGTGGATACCAAACAGATGACTGAGGCGGCAACGGTCTGTGAAGCAGCGGATGTGTTGTTGCTTTTGGGAAAGAATATGTATGATGACCACTTAGAATACAGTGCGGTTTCAGAGAAAAAACAATTGAAGCTGTTGTTTTCTAGAGAAGAGTATGTATGTGACAGAAGAGTTGATTTTGTTATAAAGGATCATATCAGTATATTTCTGCCTCTTGTTATTGACTGATTGAGTGATGATAGCAACAAACGAACAACAAGCGAGGGTATATGGGAAAATATAGAATAAACAACGGACAACCATATCCATTGGGAGCCTCTGTCCAAAATGGAGGTATCAATTTTTCAATGGTAAATAGTTCTGAGGAGCCATGTGGTATTATTTTTTACAAGAAAGGCGTGGAGCAGAAAGAACGAATATTTTTTAATCAACAACATAGGATAGGAAATATTTGTTGTATATTTGTAGAAGGTATTACTGCACGTGAGTATGAGTATAATTTTTTTGTGGGGGATAACATTTTTGTGGACCCTTATGCGCAAAGGATTGTCGGCAATGAAAAATGGCGATCAGGCGAATATAAGCGCTTGTTTTTGCGTGGAGGATTCTGTGATAGTACATTTGATTGGCAAGGAACGACGCCACTGCATATTCCATATAATGAGAGTATTATGTATTGTCTAAATGTCAGGAGCTATACACGACATGGCTCTTCAAAAGTTAAGAAAAAAGGTACTTTTGAAGGGCTTATGGAGAAGATACCTTATCTGAAAGATCTCGGGGTTAATTCTATTGAATTGATGCCTGTATATGAATTTGAAGAATGTGAGTGGGACAGTCCCGAATGGACTGCTGCCTTGCAAAATATTGCATATCAGGTAGACCATATTGATGAAAAGTTGGTGGTAGACGGTGAACCAAAACAGGCAAAAAGACTGAATTGCTGGGGGTATAAGGAGGCATTTTACTTTGCTCCCAAGGCGTCTTATGCGGCGAGTGGGCAGCCTTGTGATGAATTTAAGAGAATGGTTCGCGAACTGCATAAAAATGGTATTGAAGTTATCATGCAGTTCTATTTCCCTGAAAATATTAAACAAGGTTATATTTTGGAGATTATAAAATATTGGGTGCTTCAATATCATATTGATGGGGTGCACCTAAAGGGAAGTCGTGTTCCTGTCACATTGATTGCGACAGAACCCTTGTTGGCAAACACTAAAATTATGTGTGAGGATTTTTATCTCCATGAGATTTATCCCAATGCGGAAACTCCTACACATAAGACACTTGGCTATTATCGCGATTTGTTTATGTATGATATGCGAAAGTATTTAAAAGGCGATCAAGACACGATTAAAAGCTTTCAGTATCATATGCGAAATGCAGATTCAAATTGTGGTGTGATTAATTATATTACTAATTATTATGGTTTTACGCTGAACGATTTGGTATCGTATGAGAGCAAGCATAATGAGAAAAATGGCGAAGAGAATGTGGATGGTACAAACTATAATTTAAGTTGGAATTGTGGAGTAGAAGGTCCATCCCGCAAAAAACATATTCAGCAGCTTCGGCATAGACAGATGAAAAATGCACTCAGTTTTCTGTTTACAGCACAGGGAACGCCCTTGTTGCTTGCGGGAGATGAGTTTGGAAACAGTCAAAATGGAAATAATAACTGCTATTGCCAGGATAATGAGACAGGTTGGGTAGATTGGAGCTGCATATCGCGAAATACAGACATATACGAGTACACGAAGCAATTGATCGCATTTAGAAAGGCGCATCCAATGCTTCATCTTGACACAGCCCTGACCATGCTTGACAAGTATGGCTGTGGCTATCCAGATTTGTCTTATCACGGAGAAGAGGCGTGGAAAGCACAGCTTGGAAGTTATAGCAGGCATATAGGTATTATGTACTGCGGACGCAGCCTAGAAAATAGCACAGAATGTCTCTATATCGCCTATAATATGCATTGGGAGTTGCGGCGTTTTGCACTGCCTTCTATAGCAAATTATGAATGGGTCTGCGCATTTGGCACACAGGACAATATAGTTGTGTATGATGAAGAAAAAAAGGTAGGCTATATTGATGTGAAACCGCGTAGTATTTCCATACTGATAGGCAAGGAGCTCCCTAAGTCTGAGAAAAAGCCAAAAGTGATGCGTCAACAAAGAATGGTACAAAAACCTCTGGATAAGAAACAGGAGAAAGAAACAGAACAATAGTTCTGAATGGAACGACGTGAGAAATTGACAGAGATGTATCTGTAAACACACAAAACTATATGAATGGTAAAAGGGCAAAAACAGTGCATATTTGGAAACATTTTAAAACAATTACACGACATAAGTTTATGGTGATGAAAAGTTGCTTTGCAGTAGGATTGTACTGGCAAGGGCTTGTGCACGATCTGTCAAAATATCTGCCTAGTGAATTTTGGGTGGGCGCGCGATATTATCAGGGAATACAAAGTCCTAACAATGCTGAACGTATGGCAAAAGGATATTCATCAGCGTGGCTCCATCACAAGGGCAGAAATAAGCACCATTATGAGTATTGGATGGATTATAGTGCACATGCTGGACAGGGAATTATTCCAGCGCGTATGCCAGATAAATATGTGATAGAGATGTTTCTAGACAGAGTGGCGGCTTCTAAGAATTATAATGGAAACAAGTATACAGATCAACAACCATTAGAGTATTATTTAAGTGGGAAGCCAGGTAATTTTATGCATAAGGACGCCCAGAAAACACTAGAACATCTGTTAACCATGTTAGCTAAAGAAGGCGAGCCAAAAACGATGCGATATATTCGATGTAGAATGATTCCAAACATAAAAAAGAAGAAAAACAAATGATGAACAAGGAACCAATAAAGACACTCCTCATATATTAAGTATTAGAAAATGCTTATAAATGTGTGAGGAGTTGTTTTTATGAACTGCTGGATTTGGATTATTTTACTGTGGTGTTTTGGCGGAAATGGTTTTGGCGGATGTGGATGCCAGAATAACTGCTGCCAAAATGAAGATACACCGTGCAAGCCTGTTTTTCCTACGCCGGAGGTTCCACCTTGTCCACCGCCCAATTGTGGATGTAACAATGACATGATACAACCACGTGGATTTGCTGGATTTGGCGATGGAGGCACTTGTGGATGTGAGGAAAAGGAAGATCATTAGATGGTTATAAAATCAGCAAGATAGGTGGTCTTTGACAGACCAAATAGGAAAGGGTGGAATGGTTTATTCTACCCTTTCCTTTTTGATGTAACTTGAAAAGCTACATACTTTGTGGTAGGATGATTGTGGGAATTTTGGCATAAGTAGTATATAGTTTTCTTTGAATAAAAATGCTTCACAGTTGTTTTCTATATTGATTGGTATGTGCTTTGACCACAGGGAGTATAATGATGGAAGTTATAAAGCAGCAGATTAGAAAAAATATAAATATGCGAGAAATTTATCGATATTTAGGTTATGGTACGGTTGTGCCTGATGATACTA
This sequence comes from uncultured Lachnospiraceae bacterium, assembly GCA_910586095.1. GTDB lineage: Bacteria > Bacillota > Clostridia > Lachnospirales > Lachnospiraceae > COE1. The sequence continues at coordinate 5,157 of CAJUHQ010000065.1, forward strand.
TAACTACTATGATTGAGGAGGTTCTTACCAAGCTAATGCAGGTAATAACACCCAAAAGTATTTACAAACTATATCATTGTAAAACATTAAATGGGCAGGTGATACTCACGTCTATAGACAAAAGTCTTGATAGCAGTTCAATGGTAGTAGAAAGTAAAAATTTGTCAGATAATCTATGTTCCTGCCAGACAGTGGCAGTGCTTGCGGCTACGTTAGGCATTGGCGCAGATAAACTGATACAGAAATATGAGTGTATCAATATGGCCAAAGCTTCTATTGCACAAGCGTGTGGTGCGGCATGTATTGAGTCATATTGCGATCGGATGCAGGAGGTAATTTGCGATGCGCTTCTAGCAGCTACCAAAGAAACATATTATGTTCGGCCACGCTTTAGTCCTGGGTATGGAGATCTTGCGCTAGAGAATCAGATCACATTGTTTGATGCGCTAGAATGTACTAAGCGGATAGGATTGACATTGACAGATAGTTTACTCATGTATCCAACTAAAAGTGTGACAGCATTTATAGGATTGACAAACAGTTATCAAAAACGTGTTATAGATAAATGTGAACGATGTGGCTATTGTAGTGATGGTGTAGATACCTAAGTAAAAAGGTCTACAAAAAGTGGACAGATAGGAGTTGAAAGTGAAACTGATTGAGATACTTGGAAAAGAACTATTATTTTTCGATGGCGGGATGGGAACGCTTTTGCAGGAGAGAGGACTTAAGGTAGGAGAGATACCAGAAACTTGGAATATTTTGCATCCCGAAGTCATTAAACAGATACACAAAGAATATCTTTTGGCGGGAAGTAATCTAATCTTAGCCAACACATTTGGAGTAAATGCCTATAAATGTAGAAAACTTGCATATAGTGTGGATGAGCTGATTGCGGCAGGAGTGCGAATCACCAAGGAGGCGATCGAGGAGGTTCGTGCAGAGTTTTGTGATTTGGGAAGACAAGATGTAGAGAATATTCCTATGTATGCGGGACTCGACATTGGTTCAATAGGAAAGCTTTTAAAACCTTTAGGTGAAATTACATTTGATGAGGCGTATCGTACATTTCAGGAGATTGTAATAGCTGGAGATCGGGCAGGTGCTGATTTTATTCTGATCGAGACAGTAAGTGACTTGTATGAGATTAAGGCAGCAGTGCTTGCAGCGAAGGAAAATAGTACCCTTCCTGTAATAGTTACCATGATTTTTGATGAACAAGGAAAGCTTTTGACAGGTGGTGATGTGGCGAGCGCTGTGGCAATGCTAGAAGGGTTAGGAGTGTCTGCTATAGGATTGAACTGTGGATTGGGGCCTAAACAGATGGAGAAACTATTGCCACAATTGACACAATGTTGTTCGCTACCTATTGTGATTAACCCAAACGCAGGACTTCCCGTAGTAGTGAATGGACAAACTATATACAATGTGGAACCCGATGAATTTGCAAAGAGTGTCAAAACGTTGGTAGAACTTGGCGCAAGCGTAGTGGGTGGTTGTTGTGGTACAACTCCTGCTCATATTAAAAGAATGGTAGAGGTATGCAAAGATTCGCCTATTGTGCCAGTGACAGACAAGTTGCTTACTGTAGTATCTTCTTATAATCATGCAGTATATTTTGCGCAAAAGCCATTGATTATAGGGGAGCGCATCAATCCTACAGGAAAATCAAAGTTTAAGCAGGCACTGCGAGATCATAACATGGAATATATCTACAAAGAGGGGCTTGTACAGGAGGAGAATGGAGCACATATTCTCGATGTAAATGTGGGATTGCCAGAGATTGATGAGCCGCAACTTATGGAGGAAGCAATTACAGGAATACAGGCAATCATAGATTTGCCACTGCAAATTGATACTTCTAACTGTGAGGCGATGGAACGTGGTCTTCGGTATTATAATGGGAAACCTATGCTCAATTCTGTAAATGGCAAACAAGAATCTATGCAAAGTGTATTTCCTATCGCAAAAAAATATGGTGCAGTGGTGGTGTGCCTATGTTTGGATGAGAATGGTATTCCAGAGACTGTTGAAGGTAGAATACAGGTTGCAAAAAATATTGTTGACACTGCTGCTAAGTATGGTATTCCAAAGAAAAATCTGGTGATGGATGCGCTGGTGCTCACAATTAGCACAAGCAAGGACAACGCAAAAGTTACATTGGAGACATTGCGTAGACTTCGTTATGAAATGGGACTTCACACAGTCCTTGGTGTGTCTAATATTTCGTTTGGCTTGCCAGAGAGAACGCGAATCAATACTACTTTTTTTACAATGGCGCTGAACAATGGTTTGAGTGCAGGCATCATCAATCCTGCGAGTGTGCCTATGATGCAAGCATATTATAGTTTTAATGCACTGATTGGAGAGGACGATCAATGCAAAGCATATATTGCAAACTGTATGCAGTCTGTCGATGGTCCAAAAGAGGAGACAACAGTAAAAAATAATAGCGAATTGTCTCTAGAAGAGGCGATTGTCAAAGGATTGACACAGAGTGCACAACAGGCTACAGTCAAATTGTTAGAGCAAGGGATAGATTCGTTGACGATTATCCACGAGAATCTTATTCCTGCGTTGGATGTAGTGGGAAAAGGATTTGAGGAAAAGAAAATGTTTCTTCCGCAACTTCTAATGAGTGCTGACGCGGCAAAGGCTTCTTTTGAGGCGATCAAAAAAGTCCTGTCTGGTCAGGGGAAACGCAGTGACAGTAAAGGAAAAATTGTGATTGCGACGGTGAAAGGAGATATTCACGATATAGGAAAGAATATTGTCAAGACACTACTCGAAAACTATGGATTTGATATGATAGATCTCGGGAAGGATGTGGCACCTGAACAGATTTTGCAAACCGTACAAGAACATCACATAAAACTTGTGGGACTTAGTGCTTTAATGACAACTACCGTAGTAAATATGGAGGAAACCATTCAACTGTTGAGAGACAATCATATAGATTGTAAAATTATGGTAGGTGGAGCAGTGCTTACACAGGAGTATGCCGATCAGATTGGAGCTGATTTTTATTCAAAGGACGCTATGGGGTCTGTCCGTTATGCAAATGAGCTTTATGAAAAAGGAGAGCTATAAAAAAGTGTAGAATTTTTCTACACTTTTTTTATTGACAGATCTTGACAATCATCGTATACTAATACTGTATTAATTGTATTAGTACAGTTGGAGAGGAGAAGGACAATGATTTTGATAGATCATAAGGATAGGCGCCCCATATATGAACAGGTCATTGAACGTTTCCAGCAAATCATACTCTGTGGGGCAATGCCTCCTAATACGCCAATGCCTTCTGTTAGAAGTCTTGCTATGGAACTATCGTTAAATCCAAATACAATACAAAGAGCCTATCAGGAATTGGAGCGTACAGGATATATTTACACAATCAAGGGAAAGGGAAGTTTTGTACGTGATATTTCTACAGTAGTCAATGACAGGAAAAAGGAGTTTCAAGAAGAATTGCAATCTATTGTTGACAAAGCATTCTTAATTGGGATGTCGGGGGGGGAGCTTCGACAGATGTTTGAACAGTGTATTGCAAAAAACATAGAAACCATAAGCGAAAAGACTACAGAAAAGTAAGATAATAGGGGGATTCGATATGATTACAGCAACAAATGTGAGAAAATATTTTGGGAACATTGTGGCAGTCGATGACATTAGTGTGACCATCAAAGAAGGTGAAGTTTTTGGACTGATTGGAACAAATGGTGCTGGAAAAAGTACGTTTTTGCGCATGGCATGTGGAGTTCTCAAACCAGACAGCGGAACCATTCTTGTAGATGAAAATCCAGTGTATGAATATCCGAGAGTAAAAGCAAATATTTTCTACATACCAGATGACCAATATTTTATGCCAAATGCCACACCTGTGGAAGCAGCGCAATTTTATAAGGATTATTATACTGCATTTGACATGAACAAGTTTCACAAATTGATTGGCAAATTTCAGCTAGAACCGCGAAGAAAAATCAATACTTTCTCAAAGGGGATGAAAAAACAGCTTTCTGTGTTGTTGGGGGTCTGTTCAAAGACAAAATATATGTTCTGTGATGAGACGTTTGACGGTTTAGATCCAGTGATGCGTCAAGCAGTCAAAAGTATTTTTGCAGGGGAGCTTGCAGAGCGAAATTTTACACCTGTCATTGCATCACACAATCTTAGGGAACTTGAAGATATCTGTGATTGTATAGGAATTTTACATCAAGGTGGAGTATTGATGCAGAAGGATCTAGAGGAGATGAAACTCAATATCCACAACATTCAGTGCGCATTTAGAAACAAAGAAGATGAAGAAATCGTGCTTAACATGTTAGACATTGTAAAGTCTGAAAAACGCGGAACACTTAACGTGATGACAGTTCGCGGAAAAAAGGATGAGATTATGGATAAAATTAGAAGTTTTTCACCGATTTTTGCAGAGATTTTGCCTCTTACCTTGGAGGAAATATTCATCAGTGAAACGGAGGTTGTTGGCTATGATATCAAAAAAATTATTTTTTAAATTAATAAAGCAAGATTTAAAGAAAAGAATTTGGTGTCCATTGATCTTTTCCATTGTATATTTTCTTGTTCTTGAGGTAAACATGCTTAGAGTGATAGAAAATATAACAGCATTTCCAAATAGATATACTTATACTATCTCAACATATATCAACGATTATTTTTTTGGAACATATATAGCAGCAATAGCAATCGTTGTATGTTTTACAGCCTTTGTGTGTGCGATCAGTGGATTTTCATATCTACATTCTAAAGTACAGTTAGATATTTATCACAGTTTGCCAGTTAGCAGATCACAGCTTTTTTGGTCGCGCTATGTGTCAGGAATTTTATTATTTTTGATTCCTTTTGTAGTACATGTATTGATCTGTGCAGGAATTGTTATAGCAAGAGGAGAATTCTATACTAACACAATAGTTGCTATTTTAAATTATGTAGGTGTTGAGTTGATTATATTTGTATTGACATATAGTGTGTCTGTTTTGGCGGTTATTCTCACAGGATATATTATTCTTAGTATTCTTGGATCAATTATTTTGTTTAGTTATAGTTTTATCATTGCAGTTTTAGTCAATGCTTTATTTGATCGATTTTTCCACACATTTGCGCTTTATTATGCTAGTTCCGCAGAATATATACTCACAGATGGAATTTTGGGTATTTCGCCACTAGCTATGATAAAACGATTGTTTACAGATCCAAATGAAACGATTATTGCAGATGAACGGTTTTATAAATATAACCCCGATTGTATTTGGGTATTGGTAGTTGCTGCAATAGTATATACTGTTATTGCATATATCGCTTATCTAAAACGCGCATCCGAAGCTGCGGGAAAAGCCATTGCGTTTAGTGCAGCAGAGCCAGTTATCAAAACATTAATCGTCATTCCAGCCGCCTTTTTTAGCGGGATATTTTTTAATCTTCTTTTGATTAATAATAACCCTGACGGATGGTTTATGTTTGGGCTTGTATTTGGATATATTATCTTTGCCTGTCTGATAGAAATAATATTTCGCATGGATATCAGAGGAATATGGATGCACAAAAAGCAATTTGTGTTCAATGCAATTTGTACAGCCTTGATGTTTATCATACTAAAAAATGATGTGTTAGGATACAATACATATGTTCCTGCTGACAGTCAGATTCAAAGCTGTGCGGTGTCTATAGAATCATTGATGCCTCTTGAGTATATAGTAGATCTTCCAGAGTACAAAGGAGTATATTATGTAAGTGCTAATGAGTATCGCATGAGGACTATGGAAATGCAGGGAAATCCTAGTGTTATGGAGCTTGCGCGATTAGCAGCAAAGAATGGACTTAGATATACACAGTATCATTATTATGATGGAATAGAGCAAGATCCAGAATACTGTGCAACAATGGAGCGTGAGCAAAGTTATAGAGGTATTTCGTTTGCATACAAACTTAAAGATGGAAAGACCGTTTATCGTCGGTATGTTATTGACATCGCAGATACAAATACATTGAAATTATTGATGAATATTTTTAATGATCCTTCCTATAAAATAGGATCGATCCCATTGTTTGGTGATGGATGGGATAAAGAATACAATATAGTAATCTGTACAAACAATTGGGATACAAGCACCACTATTGAGCTAAGTGCAAAACAGCGCTCTGCGCTTTTAGATGCATATCAATCAGAGTATATGGCATTGACACTTCGTACAGTGATGGATACTTGTCCAATTGGAACCGTTCGTTTTTTGTGTGATAGAAATAGTACTGATACTATGTATAATTCTGACACAGATACTATGTTGGTGTATCCTCAGTTTGAAAAAACAATTGCGCTTCTAAAAGAATATGGTTTTGATATGGAGGCAACAATTCATTTAGACGAGGTTTCAGGAATCTGTGTAACAAAAAATGAAAATAGAGCGGTAGCAGGTCAGAGCAGTACAGAGACAACAATACCAGAAGACTTGACAATAGAATATACAGACAAGGAAGAGATACAACAGATTTTAAATTGTATCTTAAGAGGGGATCTATACTGGCCGATTCAAAATTACACAAATTTTTATGATACTAGATATGATGTATATCTAAAGCATGAAGATTACGTATCCGATTTGTACAAATACTACTTTAAGATAGGAGAGATTCCAGAATTTATCGTTTCAGACGAGTAGAATTGTATTTACTTTTGTGGTTATTTAGCTTTTTTGTAAAGTTCTGAAAAAAAGATTAACAAATGCTTTTTCTTATGGTAAGATATTTTATATTGAATATGTTTTGATAGGAAAGTGGTGAAATCTCTGATCTCACACTGCCTTGCAATAGTGTGCTGACCCTACTATATACACAATGTGTACAAAATAACATATTTATTTTATGGGGATGGCAACATGAGAAATGTATATAAAATGTGTAGTCAGGAGGAAAAGAACATGGCAAAAAAGAAGTGTGTAGCCTATGTGTCTACATATACAATGGGCGACAAGTATGGCATTAAGATCTTTGATGTGGATATGGAAAAGGGAAGGTTTTCTGAGAAAGGAGAAATGGAGATCACCAATTCATCCTATGTTACCATTTCTCATAATAGAAAATTTCTTTATGCAATTACAGATTCTGGTGTTGAGAGCTTTAAGATTTTGCCAGATGGAGGATTAGAGAAAATTAATCGTGCATCAACGAATAGTATGCGTGGCTGTTATCTGTCAACAGATTATGAAGATCGTTTCTTGTTCTGTGCAGGATATCACGATGGAAAGATTACAGTGCTTCGCCTTGACACAGAAACAGGTGCAGTGGGAGCAATCACAGACGAAGTATATCATAAGGGAATGGGAAGTATAGCAGAGAGAAGCTTTAGACCACATATTAGTTGTGTCAAAATGACAAGAGACAACAAGTATTTGTGTGCGGCGGACCTGGGTATTGACTATGTGAATATATATCGTCTCGATCATCAGTGGGGAACATTACGTCCTGTGGATATCGTTCGATGTGATCTCGAATCTGCACCACGTCATTTGAAGTTTTCCGAAGACGGACAGTTTATGTATGTGATTAGTGAGATGAAAAACTGTATTGATGTATATCGGTATTATGAGGAAAATAATATGCCATTCTTTGACCTTATTCAGACAATTCCAACGTCTGATAAGTATGAGGTGAAGGGGGTTGCTGCCAGCGCACTTAATATCTCGAATGACGGCAAATATATCCTTGCATCAACGGCTGGAGAGAATAGTGTCTCATTGTTTGAGATCAATCAAGAGACAGGGGAATTAAAGAGACTATTTTGTCTGCCAGTCAGCGGAGAATATCCAAAGGATGCATCACTGTTTCCAGATAATCAGCATTTAGTGAGCTTAAACCATGAATCAAATACCATGACATTTTTCAGAGTAGATTACGAGAATAATTATATTGTGATGAATGGAAAGGAAATTCGGATAAAGCAAGCAAATTGCATTATTTTTCATGAGCTAGAAGAATAGAAACATGTAAAAACAAAGTAGGATGTCCGCCGGTTTTGACAGAGTTCATTTGGACATTCGTATATATAAAAAAGCAAGCAGAGTATTATAGACTGCTTGCTTTTTTATGCACAAATCTGTGAACAGAAGCCACTAGAGTGGCATACGAGGCGCGCAGGAGTTTGATTCAGTGATGATAGAATTCTTTGATTTTATCGACGCGCGCAGACATATTTTGAAGTAACATATCGAGTATAGTGATAGCGGTCATAGCTTCGACAACTACAACAGCGCGCGGGACAATAATAGGATCATGACGCCCTTTGATCTGAATGGAGATCTCTTCCTTGTTTTTATTGATCGTTTCTTGCTTTTGAAAAATAGAAGGAGTGGGTTTGAAATGGGCCTTTAGTAAAATTTCTGATCCATCGCTTAGTCCACCTAAAATGCCACCTGCGTGGTTGGTTGCTTTTGTAACTATGCCATCACATATACGAAAAGAATCGTTATTGGTTGAACCGTTGGCAGCAGAAACATTTACTCCGTCACCAATCTCAAATGCTTTGACAGCACCAATGGACAAAATCGCTTTAGCGAGAGTGGCATCTAATTTATCAAACACAGGTTCGCCGATTCCTGTTGGCATATTGCTGACCTTGCACGCGACAATACCTCCTGCTGAGTCAAGATTTGTCATACATTCCTTGAGATAGGCTTCTGCCTTGGCAGATGCTTCTTTGTCAGGCATACCCGTCAAGTTTTTTCGCGCTTCCTCTAAATCAAAGTTGTCCATAGAGATTTCAATACCGCCGATAGCGTGTGTGTAAGCAGTTACCACAATACCTAGTTCTGCCAAAAGCTTTGCTGCGACAGCACCTGCTGCGACACGCCCGATTGTTTCGCGTCCAGAAGAACGTCCACCACCACGGTAATCACGAAATCCGTATTTTTGGTCAAAGGTATAGTCAGCGTGCCCAGGACGATAGTAGGAAGCAATATCATTGTAGTCAGAAGAACGCTGTGACGTGTTGCGTATTAGCATAGAAATAGGGGTTCCGGTAGTCCTGCCCTCAAAAATGCCAGAGAGCAATTCTACGCTGTCAGATTCTTTGCGCTGTGTAGCAAATTGCGATGCGCCAGGTCTTCGCCTGTCAAGAAATTTTTGTATATCTTTGGTGCACAGCTCTAGGCCTGCGGGACAGCCATCCACGACGACGCCAATGCCTGCACCATGAGATTCACCCCATGTTGTAATTTTAAATAGAGTTCCAAATGTTGAGCCAGACATGGTTATTTTTTATCCTTTCTATAAAGTTGTTGTTTTCTATTTTTGCAGCATGATGGCTTGTCTAGAACAGAGTTTTTTTGCTAGAATGTAACCGGTATTTGAGTGCAAAAAAGTGTCTGTTTTCCTGGTGATTTAAGGAAAATCGTATACATTATTATAAGTAGATCAACTATAAAAATCAAGAATCCAAGTACTGTTATATTTTTTTAATAATATTTTAATGCAAAATTTAAGAATATGTGATATGATAAAATCAGTAGTCATTTAGCCTGTATTGCTTTGTGTATTAAAAAAGGACATGCATATAACAATTAGCTATGCTACATTCAAATGCGTATTAAGTTATACATGACATACAATTAGAATAATAGTTCGATATTGTGCTAAGAACTTTTATTGTCAAATCAGGCGTTATCAATTTTTTTGCAATATTATGCGAAATGTTTGAGTTATTTATATGACAGAATAAAAATGCGATCAAGTTTGAGGATGTGTAGTAATGGATACAACATGGAAGGACAACAATACAGTAAAAGAAAGTCAAAACAGAGAGTTAAAACCTCCGCTGATGATCGCCAGGAATATTTTTTTTGTATTTTATAGTACAGGACATTATTGTGTACATAATATGAAAAGATTATCCGGCATTTTGGCAGTACTTATCTTTTTTTTCATAAGCAGTAGTTTTTCATTTCATGAACAGGTAGAAGATGCAGTGCCAGAACTTCAGGCAGAGTGGGCAGAGATACAAGAAAGTTATGAGTATACACCAACTTCCTTTCATATCCCAGATACTGAGATTCTAGATGATGATGATGTTTTAGAAGGTTATGATAATGAGGAGCTAGATGTCTCTGTTGATGAATTGGATCAGTATTCGTTAGAGGATATTCTTGAGGCAAATGAAGTGAGTAAGGGAATGGGAAGTACACAGGCGGCCTCTGTATCTAAATTGTCAAAAGAGGATTGGCAGTTGGTTCTTGTCAACAAACAGCATCCTGTCCCAGAAGATTATACTTTTACGCTAGGTAAAGTTAAAGGCAATATGAAATGTGACGTGCGTATTATTGATGATTTGATGGATATGATGCAGGCGGCAAAGGCAGACGGTATCAAGTTAGTTATATGTTCTCCGTATAGAGACTATAATCGTCAAACAATCTTGTTTAATCGCAAGATTGACCATTATATGGAATCGGGTTACTCGTATCTCGAAGCGTATAGAATTGCGTCTATGACAGTTACGGTTCCAGGTGCAAGCGAGCATCAGATTGGACTAGCCCTTGATATTATCAGTACTACGTATGCATCACTTGATACTCAGTTTGGAGAGACAAAGGCAGGTATGTGGCTTAGAGAACACTGTGATGAGTATGGTTTCATTTTGCGCTATCCTAAAGGAAAAGAATATATCACAGGAATACAATATGAACCGTGGCATTTTAGATATGTGGGAAAAGAGGCAGCGGCTGTTATTATGGAACGCAATATCACTCTCGAGGAGTTTTTGGAGGAGTTAGATTGAGGAAAAGACATAATAATAGGAGAAAAGTTGTTACAATAATATTTTTAAAGAAAATAGGAAATTTGTAAGCGGATAGTTTAAGAAGATTGAAAGGAAAGAGATGAATGTATAAATTGTTAAAGCAGGAGGGACGTGCCAAGCGTGCGCAGGTGACGACAGTACATGGTACGATTCAAACGCCTGTGTTTATGAATGTAGGTACAGTCGCCGCAATTAAGGGCGCTGTGTCTACCGCAGATTTAGAAGAAATAGGCACACAAGTGGAGCTGTCCAATACCTATCATCTTCATGTTAGAACAGGAGATGAGACAATTAAGAGGCTTGGGGGGCTTCATAAATTTATGTCCTGGCATAAACCGATCTTGACCGATTCGGGAGGATTTCAGGTTTTTTCTCTGGCAGGCCTTCGCAAAATTAAAGAGGAAGGTGTGTATTTTCAGTCGCATATTGATGGCAGAAAGATCTTTATGGGACCAGAGGAGAGTATGAGAATTCAGTCGAATTTAGCTTCGACGATTGCGATGGCATTTGATGAGTGTCCGCCCAGCAAAGCGCCACGCCAATATGTAGAGAACTCTGTAGCGCGTACCACACGTTGGCTTGGGCGCTGCAAAAAAGAGTTAAACCGTCTCAATTCTTACGATGACACCATCAACAAGAAACAGATGTTGTTTGGTATCAATCAAGGAGCTGTATTTGCAGATATTCGTATTGAGCATGCAAAACGCATTGCACAGATGGATTTGGATGGATATGCTATAGGAGGGTTGGCAGTAGGGGAAACTCATGAGGAGATGTATTATATATTAGAAGAAACAGTGCCTTATTTACCTGTAGATAAGCCAACATATTTGATGGGAGTTGGAACCCCAGCCAACATATTAGAGGGGGTTGAACGCGGTATAGACTTTTTTGATTGCGTGTATCCTACTAGAAATGGGCGTCATGGTCATTTATATACTAATTATGGTAAAATCAATCTGTTTAATGCAAAATATGAGCAGGATGCACGGCCAATTGAAGAGGGCTGTAGTTGTCCAGCATGTCGCCGCTATTCAAGAGCTTATATTCGGCATTTGTTAAAAGCCAAGGAAATGTTGGGTATGAGACTTTGTGTACTCCACAATCTTTATTTTTATAATAGTATGATGAAAGAAATTAGAGATGCGTTAGATGCAGGAAACTTTGCCACATACAAGAGGCATAAGCTTGATAGGATGAAAACAGGAACGCTATAAAGAGAGCAACCTACCTTTATAAATATTTTACTTGATGTATGGCTGTTTTTTGTGTAAAATATCATGTATATTTTGTAGTAATTTGGTCAGAGTTGTGCATATAATGATAGAATGTCTATGACAATTAAGATGTTTCATTCATTTATGGACAGTCATATAACCTGGCAAATAGCAGAATTTATATGATGAGTATATAGTACATTTTAATTTAGGAGGATTTTTTCATGAATTTATTGTTGACAGAAGACCCAGGTGTGGCAGGACAAGGAGCTGCTGGCATGATTTCCTTAGTGGTAATGTTAGTTTGTTGGTTTGGTATTATGTATTTTTTGATGATACGGCCACAAAAAAAGGAGCAGAAGAAAAAGGCGGCTTTAATTAATTCTGTAGAAGTAGGAGATAGCATCCTGACAACTAGCGGGTTTTATGGCACTGTGATAGATGTGACAGAAGAGGACGTGATTGTAGAGTTTGGAAATAATAAAAATTGTCGTATTCCTATGAAAAAGGCGGCGATAGAACAAGTAGAGAAGCCAGATGCAGAGTAGGATTGCAAAAGGAGAGTGTCAATATGGATTTGAACATTGTATGTATTCCTGGGGATGGTATCGGACCAGAGATTGTTGCAGAGGCAAAGAAAGTATTAAATAAAATTGCGCAAAAATACCATCACACGATTTCTTATAATGATATTTTAATGGGGGGTGCCTCTATTGATGCATGTGGAGAACCCTTGACACAGGAGGCCATTGATACCGCAAAAGCGGCGGATGCAGTACTTATGGGATCAATTGGTGGAAATACCTCCACTTCACCGTGGTATAAGTTACCGCCACATCTGCGTCCCGAAGCAGGATTGTTAAAATTAAGAAAATCGTTGAATCTTTTCGCGAATCTAAGACCTGCATACTTGTATGAGGAGTTGAAGGAAGCCTGTCCCTTAAGAGAGGATATTATAGGCAGCGGCTTTGATATGATGATTATGCGTGAGCTTACAGGTGGTCTTTATTTTGGAGAGCGCAGCACAAAGGAAGTAAACGGCGTGGTTACAGCGATAGACACGCTTACATATACAGAAAACGAAATCAGACGTATTGCCATCAAGGGTTTTGACATTGCCATGAAGCGAAGAAAAAAAGTTACAAGTGTGGATAAGGCAAATGTATTAGATTCGTCAAGACTTTGGAGAAAAGTAGTAGAAGAAGTTGCAAGAGAATACCCTGAGGTTGAAGTAGAGCACATGCTTGTAGATAACTGTGCGATGCAGCTTGTAAAGGACCCAAAACAGTTTGATGTAATTTTGACAGAAAATATGTTTGGAGATATTCTCTCTGATGAGGCTAGTATGGTGACAGGCTCAATTGGCATGTTGTCATCAGCAAGTTTAAACGATACAAAGTTTGGGTTGTATGAGCCAAGCGGTGGTTCTGCACCAGATATTGCGGGAAAGGGGATCGCAAATCCAATAGCGACTATTTTGAGTGCTGCTATGATGCTTCGCTATTCGTTTGATCTCGATCAGGAGGCGTTGGCGATTGAGAGCGCTGTCAAGAATGTATTAAAAGAAGGATACCGCACAATTGATATTATGCCCCAGGAGGAGAACAAACGCGCAGCGGTGGTTCAGATTGGCACGGTCCAAATGGGAGATTTGATAACAGAGCATATTTAAGGTGCAATACATACTCTCGGGATCTCCTTATATAGAGACTTCGAGAGTATATTAAAGAATTGGGAGGAAGGAGATTTATGAGAAGTGATAATGTAAAAAAGGGTATGCAGCAGGCACCTCATAGAAGTTTGTTCAACGCGTTAGGATTTACAGAAGAAGAAATGAATAAGCCAATGGTTGGTATTGTGAGTTCTTATAATGAGATTGTGCCTGGTCATATGAATTTGGATAAGATTGTCGATGCAGTGAAGCTTGGAGTAGCGCAGGCTGGCGGCGTACCTGTTGTATTTCCAGCGATAGCGGTTTGTGATGGCATTGCTATGGGACATATCGGTATGAAGTACTCTCTTGTTACAAGAGATTTGATCGCTGATTCGACGGAATGTATGGCGCTAGCACATCAGTTTGATGCATTAGTCATGGTTCCAAACTGTGACAAGAATGTACCTGGGCTATTGATGGCAGCAGCACGAATCAATGTGCCAACGGTGTTTGTTTCAGGGGGTCCTATGCTTGCAGGTCATGTAAAAGGACATAAACGCAGCCTTTCATCTATGTTTGAGGCAGTAGGTTCCTATGCGGCAGGTACAATGACAGCAGAAGATGTCTGTGAATTTGAAAATAAAGTGTGTCCTACATGTGGATCTTGCTCAGGCATGTATACAGCAAATTCTATGAATTGTCTTACAGAGGCGCTGGGAATGGGATTGCAGGGAAATGGGACCATTCCGGCTGTGTATTCAGAGCGAATCAAGCTTGCAAAACATGCGGGAATGGCAGTGATGGAAATGCTTCGCAGAGATATCCGGCCGCGTGACATTATGACGAAGGAAGCAATTATCAATGCCTTAACAGTAGATATGGCGTTGGGATGTTCAACCAATTCTATGCTTCATCTACCTGCAATTGCACATGAAATCGGATTTGATTTTGATATTGCCTATGCAAATGAGATTAGTGCCAAAACACCAAATCTATGTCATTTAGCGCCAGCAGGTCCCACTTATATGGAAGATTTGAATGAGGCTGGTGGCGTATATGCAGTGATGAGAGAACTCTCAGAGCTTAATCTCTTACATGAGGACTGTATGACTGTGACTGGAAAAACAATTGGTGAGAATATAAAGGATGCCGAGAACAAGAATCCAGAGGTTATTCGTCCACTTGACAATCCTTATAGTACTACAGGCGGACTTGCTGTGCTGAAGGGCAATTTGGCACCTGATGGCAGTGTAGTGAAGCGTTCAGCAGTAGATCCTGCAATGTTGGTACATGAAGGGCCTGCACGTGTATTTGAGTGTGAAGAAGATGCTATTGAAGCAATTAAAGGTGGAAAGATTGTTGCAGGAGATGTTGTAGTGATTCGCTATGAAGGACCTAAAGGTGGCCCTGGTATGAGAGAGATGCTCAATCCAACTTCTGCAATTGCAGGGATGGGACTTGGTTCGACAGTGGCATTGATTACAGACGGACGATTTTCAGGTGCATCTCGCGGCGCGTCTATTGGGCATGTATCTCCAGAGGCGGCTGTGTGCGGACCAATTGCATTAGTGGAGGAAGGAGATCTTATATCAATTAATATTCCAGAGTGTACATTGGATGTTAAGGTTTCTGATGAGGAACTTGCAAAACGTCGTGCGAAGTGGCAGCCTAGAGAGCCTAAAATCACAACAGGATATTTAGCAAGATATCGTGAGCTTGTCACAAGCGGCAACAGAGGCGCAATTTTGGAAATACCAAAAAATGACTAAACGCTCATGTAGCCATCTGGCGGGCCGCATGGCCATCCATACTATGAAAGATCGAGACTTTCATATAAACTTGCATCATGAACAGCCTGCCATCTGGCGGGCCGCATGGCCATCCATACTATGAAAGTCGAAGACTTTCATA
>CAJUHQ010000066.1 GCA_910586095.1 uncultured Lachnospiraceae bacterium
ATATTCTAGTGCGTGAGTTGTGCAATATCAGAAATCAGGGAAAGGATGTTATTCTTGTAACTTCGGGAGCTATCGGTTGCGGTAGAAAAGCACTCCATATAAAGCCGCCGCTTACATTGGCTCAGAAGCAGGCTTGTGCAGCTATAGGACAAGCCATGCTCATGACTACCTATCAGAGAATTTTTGCAGAGTATAGTCATTTGGCAGCACAAATTCTGATGACGCGTCATACAATTGTGTCGGATTTAAATAGAAAAAATGCACAGAATACATTTAACGAATTACTGAATATGGAAGTTATTCCTGTTGTAAATGAAAATGATACGATTTCGACTTTTGAAGTGGAGGATACTATAGGCGATAATGACACTCTCTCTGCGATTGTCACAGCACTTACGGGCGCAGATTTATTAATTTTACTTTCTGATATAGACGGACTATATACTGATGATCCTAGGCAGAATCCCGAAGCAGAATTTATAGAGTATGTTGATACGCTTACAGACGAACTACTTCATATGGGAAAGAAAACGACAGGAAGCACTGTAGGCACAGGAGGCATGGAAACGAAACTTACTGCTGCAAAGATTGCTACTTATTCAGGTGCAGATATGGTGATAGCAAACGGAAGGGATGTGCGCGTCATTCATCGCATTATGGAGGGGAGAAGATACGGGACTCTATTTCGGGCAAACAAAATGAAAAATTTTGATGTTGCAGCATTTATAGAGGAGGATAAGGACTAAAAAACCTATCACTAGACCAAATGGAAATGTGCTTTACAAACGTAGATAGAGGGCTGTATAATGGAAACAGCTTGAGCTGCTGTATGGAAAGCTGCCAAGACACAAAGATAAAAAATCAAAATTTGTGCTAGTGTCTCAACTGTGAGCTGCTGGTAGCGTGGAGGGTAAAAATGAGTATGAGAGGAATAGATACACAGGTTCGCAAGACAAGGCGTGCGATTTTTAGAGAAGTAGCAAAGATGGCCTACAACTCGACTAATTTAGTAGGAGATATGGAGGCATTGCCTTATAAGTTGGCGGATGCAGAAAAGTCACCCTACTGGGATAATATTTATCGTGAACGTGAAATTATTCGCGAACGTACCCGTCTTGCAATGGGAATGTCGCTGCGCCCTGAGGATGAGCCTGTCCAGGTTAGCCAAGGAGTGGAAGAGAGCAATATTGATGAAAAATATTATGAGCCTCCTCTTATGCAGGTAATTGCATCCGCTTGCAATGCTTGTCCTGAAAATAAGTATGAAGTAACAGACAAGTGTATGGGATGTCTAGCACATCCATGTAATGAGGTGTGTCCACGAGGAGCAATCACCATGCAAAATGGCCGTTCTGTGATTGACCAGGAGAAATGTATCAAATGTGGTAAATGCAAGACAGTATGTCCTTATGATGCAATTTCACACCAGCAGCGTCCTTGCCTTGCACACTGTGGAGTTAATGCCATCCATTCAGATAGTCATGGCAGGGCTGTCATAGACAACGATAAGTGTGTTTCTTGTGGACAGTGTATGGTAAGTTGTCCGTTTGGGGCAATTGCTGATAAATCGCAGATTTTTCAGTTGATTCGCGCCATGCAATCTGGCAGAAAAATTATCGCACAGGTAGCGCCATCTTTTGTGGGACAGTTTGGACCAAAAGTTTCTCCAGATATGCTCAAGACTGCACTCAAAGATTTAGGATTTTATGATGTGTATGAGACTGCTATTGGAGCAGATATGGGCGCTATGACGGAAGCAGAACATTATGTGAAGGAAGTGGCGACAGGGGAAGTTCCATTTTTACTTACTTCCTGTTGTCCATCATGGTCTATGCTCGCAAAGAAATTTTTCCCAGAGACTATTGACAAGATCAGCAACGCATTAACTCCAATGGTAGCGACTGCACGTGTAATTAAGGAGAAGGAACCAGATGCTAGTGTTGTGTTTATTGGTCCTTGTGCTAGTAAGAAGCTGGAGGCGAGCCGCAGAACAATTCGCTCAGATGTGGATTTCGTTATTACTTTTGAGGAACTTCTTGGTATGTTTGAGGCAAAAGGTATTTTGTTAGAGGAAATTCAGGCGATAGACACTATGAATGATGCTACAGCAGCGGGACGCGGGTATGGTGTAGCAGGCGGTGTGGCAAGTGCAATAGAAAATTGTATCAAAGAATACTATCCTGATGCAGAAATACATATCGAACATGCAGAAAGTCTCTCGGAATGTAAGAAAATTTTAATGCTTGCAAAGATGGGGAAGAAAAATGGTTGTTTGATTGAAGGTATGGCATGTCCTGGTGGATGTGTAGCAGGTGCAGGTACTAACATTGCGATTCCAACAGCAACAAAGGATTTATTACAGTTTAAAAATACATCCGAAAAGAAGTTGCCAGAGGCAGATGTGCGTCAGTGACAAAAACATACAAATTAAAGCAGAATTTAATGAATAGAATAGTAGACAACAAAAGTAGATAACAGAGAATGGAGGAGAGACAATGGCTAAAAAAATAAGGTGCAGATTTGCGCCGAGTCCTACAGGAAAAATGCATGTGGGCAATTTGCGTTCAGCTTTATATGAATTTCTTATTGCAAAACATGCAGGAGGAGATTTTATTTTTCGGATAGAAGATACAGATCGTGAGCGCTATGTAGAAGGCGCTATTGATATGATTTATGATACACTTGCAAAGACAGGATTGGTTTATGATGAGGGGCCAGATAAAGATAAAGGATATGGACCTTATGTACAAAGTGAACGTGTACAAGCAGGCATTTACATGGATTATGCAAAGCAGTTAATTGATAAAGGCGAGGCATATTACTGTTTCTGTGATAAGGAGCGACTGGCAACACTTAAGTCAGAAGTGGTAGAGGGCAAGGAAATTACTGTGTATGACAAACATTGCCTAGGCCTTTCTAAGGAAGAAGTGGCAAAAAAGCTCGAAAGTGGTATTCCTTATGTAATCAGGCAGAACAATCCTACACAGGGAACTACTAGTTTTCATGATGAATTGTACGGGGATATTTCAGTAGATAATGCAGAGCTTGACGACATGATCCTAATTAAATCAGATGGATATCCTACTTACAATTTTGCCAATGTCGTAGACGATCACTTGATGGAAATTACACATGTTGTTCGTGGAAATGAGTATCTTTCATCAACACCCAAGTACAATCGTTTATACGAAGCGTTTGGATGGGAGATTCCTACCTATGTACATCTTCCGTTAATTACAGATGAAGAGCACAAAAAACTTGCAAAGAGAAGCGGACATTCTTCATTTGAGGACATTGTAGCACAAGGAATTTTGCCTGAAGCGATTATCAATTTTGTGGCACTTTTGGGATGGAGTCCAGAGGAGAATAAAGAGATTTTTACACTGGAAGAGTTGATTGAGGAATTTGATTATACGCGTATCAACAAATCTCCTTCTGTATTTGACATCAACAAATTAAAGTGGATGAATGGCGAATATATCAAAGCAATGGAATTTTCGCGTTTTTATGATATGGCACTTCCTTACATAAAGGAAGTAATCACCAAAGAACTTGATTTTAAGAAGATCGCTGCAATGGTAAAAACTAGAATTGAAGTATTTCCAGATATCAAAGAATTGATTGGTTTTTTTGATACACTGCCAGAGTATGAAACAGCATTGTACACGCACAAAAAGATGAAGACTACCGCACAAAGTTCTCTGGAAGTCTTAAGAGAAGTGTTACCTATGTTAGAGGCTCAAGAAGATTACTCTAACGATGCACTGTATCAGCTTTTAGTAGCGTATGTTGCGAAAAAGGAAGTCAAAAATGGTTATGTGATGTGGCCACTGCGAACTGCTGTGTCAGGACTTCAGATGACACCAGCAGGAGCTACAGAAATTATGGAAGTTCTCGGAAAAGAAGAAACAGTAAGCCGTATCAGAAAGGGTATCGAATTACTTGAGAATATTAAATAACTTACATGTAAATGACGCCCAGTATCAGGCGATTACACATGGAGCAGGGGCAATGCTTGTATTGGCAGGCCCCGGCTCTGGCAAAACTTTTGTCACAACACAGAGAATAAAATATTTGATAGAACATCATCATGTGAAACCGGAGGATATTCTTGTCATTACCTTTACAAAGGCGGCTGCTTTGGAGATGCAGGAACGTTTTGTAAGGCTCAATGAAGGGCATAACCATCCGGTTCATTTTGGCACATTTCATGCAATATTTTTTCAGATTCTTCGATATACATATAAGTTTACAGCAGAAAACATTATAAAAGAAAAAGATAAATATAGATTATTGTCTCAGGTTCTAGAGGAAATGCCTCCTGAAATTTGTCCACAGTTGACTGAATCTGGAGAAAACGATAACATAGCAGCTAAGATGGATGATGCAGGAAATAATACAGAAACGCTACAAAGACTCTTGTCAGAGATTAGCAAGGTAAAAAATAATGGTATATCACCACAAGAACATGAAAGTGAGATTGTCTCACAGGCAGAGTTTGAATATATATATCAAGCATACAAGCACAAGATGAACCAATATAGGCTTGTAGACTTTGAAGATATGGTGCTTCTATGCCGAGATTTGCTTGTGTCGCGACCAGATACACTCAAAATGTGGCAGGAACGTTTTCGCTATATTCTAGTAGATGAATTTCAAGATATTTGTCCACTGCAATATGAAGTGGTACGACTTCTTGCAAAGCCACAGGACAATTTATTTATTGTGGGAGATGACGATCAATCTATCTACGGTTTTCGTGGATCAAAACCAGAGATTATGTTGAATTTTACTAAGGATTATCCAACTGCACAACAAATTTTGTTAAATGTCAATTATAGAAGCAAAAAGGATATTGTAGAGACAGCAGGTCTTTTGATTGCCCACAATCAAGTGCGGTTTGCAAAAAAAGTAATGACACAAGATCATCGAATGGATGGCGTACAAATTTATGCATTTTCTTCTAAACAAAAACAAGCCGAAAATATAGCTTTGTTGATTCGTCAATATATGAATCGGCCAAATGCTCATTATCGTGATATTGCTCTTCTTTATCGCACAAACAATCATATAGTATATACTGCTGATAAACTGATACAAGAGAACATTCCCTTTACTATGAAGGAAAAGCCTAAGAATATCTATGACAGTGCTGTGGCAAAGGATATAATAGCTTATTTAAGATATGCTTTATATGAGGAAAGTCTTGAGGATTTTTTTCGAATTATGAATCGGCCAGTTCGATATATTAAGAGAATGACAGTACCAAATGCTCCTTTTTGTATGCAACAACTTTTAGAGAATAACAGGACAACAGAATATGTCTTACAAAATATTAGAGAATTGTATTGTCAGCTTGCGTTTATTAGACAACTTAATCCCTTTTCGGCTGTTAATTTTATCAGGAAGGGAATTGGTTACGATAATTATATAACGAAACAAGTAAAAGAAAAGGGGAAAGATGCAAAAACGGAAATGGAAGAATTAGAAGAACTTTCTCTGCTTTCCAAAGATTTTGAGACTGTTAGAGAATGGCTTGACCACATAGAAAATTGTGATGCGGTTGTCCATACTATGTTACAACAAAAAAATCAAGAGGACGATGCCGTAAATATTGTGACAATGCATGCTGCAAAAGGTTTAGAATGGAAAGTTGTCATACTTCCTGATGTAAATGAAGGGAGCGTTCCACATAAGAAGGCGGTCAAAGACGAGGAGATAGAAGAAGAACGCAGAATGTTTTATGTAGCTATGACTCGTGCAAAGGAGCATCTTTTTATTTTTTATATCCATGAAAAAGAGGCAGGAAATCTCCTGCCGTCACGATTTTTAGATGAACTTGGAATGGATTACTAATTAAAAAATTAGGACTCACGCTCTGCATTAATAAGATCCTTTAGTGCAAGACCTTTATCCTTTAAGCGAGGACTGATTCCTTTGCTGGTAACAACACCTGATAAAAGTTGTAAGGCAGTGGAGTAGTCTTTGCGCTTATAGGCAAAGTATGCCAGAAGATAGTCGAGAGTTGTTTCGTTCATTCCTGCAATAGGAAATCGCTCATTCATACGTGCTTTTGTAAGATGTTCATACGCATTGGATGCGGCATGTTCAGCCTCTTTTAGATAAGTTTCACGTTTTTCGGTTGTAGTAGGATCGTCTGCGTCAAGCTCATCTGCCAAATCTTGATACAACCAACAAATTTTTAGACAAGCGTTTCCGATCTCGCTGTCCTTTCCACCTTTGGTGACTGTGCACAAAAGAACCATTTTCATACGACTTATTGCCATTTCTGTCGTGTAGGTATCACATTCTGGTTCTTCATGAGATTTAAAGTTTGCCTGAATCTTTTCACGCAGAAGTTTTCTGTGAGTAGGCATAACACTGTCAAAATTTTTAGATAATGCTGAATAGCCACAATTTGAACAACATACAGCATCATATTTTGTGACAATGACATTGCTGTGAATTGGTCTTAAGTCTGCTTTGGTATCAACAAACTTTGCTGAGTTTGACTTTACAGTTTTAGCATGTATCTGTTTCTCGCATATAGGACAAGTGTATCGTTTGTCCATCAAAGTGTCTTTTTCATTTTCATACATATTTTTTATCCTCCGAAAATAACCTATTACTCATCTTTGTCCTCACCGATGATTTCATCAAATTCTACATTGTCAAGATATTCGTCAAAAGCATCTGCTACATTTTCATATTCATCATCGTTATCAATATACGTAAGAGAAGGTTCTTGATTCGGATTTTGTTCATCTTCTGCATATCGATAGAACCATACTTCACCGTCTTCGTTTTCACCGTTTTCATCGAGAGGAAGCAGTGCAATATAATCCTGTTTATCAACTGTGAGGATCGTAACTACTGCACAGTTGACAGTTTGGCCATCGTCAAGTTCAAGCTCAACAGTCATTTCCTCATCATTATAGCCATTTGTATTTTGACTTTCCATAAAAATTTACCATACCTTTCTTTGTCTATAGTTATATATTACCTAAAGTGTCTATACAAAGCAAGTAAAATAAAAAAATTAAAAAAATAGAAAGTACTTGCTAAATCACTACTTTTGTCTATTCTTAAAGAATTCTTAACAATTTACCTAGTTGGAACTTAAACGTATTTAGGATATACTTACATTCAGAAATACAAAAAATCAAACCGGGGAGAACAATACAATGTACAGCATACTAGTATGTGATGATGAGAAGGATATTGTGTCAGCTTTAAAGATTTATCTGTTAGCTGAAGGATATCAAGTATATGAAGCTTACAATGGAAAGGAGGCTTTAGAGTTACTTTCAAGAGAGGAGATTCATCTGGTAATCATGGATATTATGATGCCTGTGATGGACGGGATCGCCGCAATCGTAAAGTTACGTGAAACTAACAATGTGCCTGTAATTATGCTCACGGCAAAAAGTGAGGACACAGATAAGGTACTAGGTCTTAATATTGGCGCGGATGACTATATAACTAAGCCGTTTAATCCTCTAGAACTTCAGGCGCGTGTAAAGTCTCAACTTCGCCGTTATATGCAACTTGGAAGTAGATCTGCTCAAAAGGAAGATACATTTTTTTCAATAGGTGGCATTGAACTAGATGATAGAGCCAAAGAAGTGACATTAGATGGAGAACAAATCGCACTGACTCCTACAGAGTATGATATTTTAAAGTTACTTATGGAAAATCCAGGGAGCGTGTTTTCACCAGCTCAAATTTACGCAAAAGTATGGAAGGACAATCCCTATGGAACAGAAAATACAGTGGCAGTACATATCAGGCATCTACGAGAAAAGTTGGAATACAATCCAGCAGACCCACGCTATATCAAATCTGTATGGGGACATGGATATAAAATTGTAAAATAATGGATGTAATGACAGAAAGGAAAATATAGAATGAATAAATGGAAAGGATCTATCATAGCTAAGATAGTGGCTTGGTGTGCCTGTATTAGCAGTGGAGTGGCAATCATTTTTTTTGGGTTTTTAGCTATAATAGGGGTGGAGGAGAATTTTTTTAACTATTCCTATGAAGAGGCAATAAAACAGGTATACCAAATTGTTAATAATACATCTTCTATACAAGCATATCGCAACATAGATACTTGGTATAAAAATACACTGGCAGAAGAGGGCTTTAAGTATGGTATTATAAAAGATAAAAAATTAGCCGATTTAGATTTTCATGAACGACAGTCTTATTTAGAAACCAATATGACAGACGAGGAATTGAATACATTGGATATCAATGAGCTGTATGCTTATTGTATTATAGGAAACGAAGGTAGTATCATTTATAATATGCCTTATGAATATATTGGTAATTATGAGACGCTCTCTGTCTTGGATAATCAGTCACAGCAGGAAGAGGAAATGATTGATTGGATATGTCAGTACGCAGATTCTGTTTGCTATGATCCACAAAATGGAATTTTTTATTACTATTCAGAGAACTATTATTATCCTATACAATCAGTAAGACTTACGTATGATCTAGATCAAGAAAAAATAACCTATGAATATAGTTATGATTTTGAAACAGGCAAATACTATTTTTGTAATTGGTATTCTGGTGAGGAAGATGCTGTTGACCATCCACAAGTTATGCCACAGGAAGAGCCTGTAGTTGAGAACAGCATCGAATCTGAGTCACAATCAGAGGAGGCATTACAAGCCAAAATTAAATTTATTCTTCGAGGCGATGAGAATGGAGTTGTAGATTTTAGTAAATTGGAGGAAACACCATTTGGCTATCAAAACTGGAAAAATATTATATTAGATGGAGTGCGAATCGTAGATGGAAATGAGTTGTTGCTCATCGATTCTGCGAATATTGAACAACAGTATTTTATCACGGATTCTGAGTATTATCTCGATGATAATTATACATTGCATGTAGCAAAAACAATCCCTTTAGAAAAGTATTGGGTCGTATCAATTGTACCATCGGCTCATACTGTTGTAGGAGCTAAATATGCAGAAGCAGCGTGGGGGGTTGATGTATTTTATGAATTTAAACCATTCATACTAAAAGCATTAGTAGCTTTTATAATAGTAGCGCTTGTATCATTTATATTTCTTGTCGTTGCAGCAGGACATAGAAAAAACCGTGAAGAGATCGTGCTTACAGGTTTTGACAAGATTGCGTTAGAGTTAAGTACCTTTATTATAGTCATTCTTGAAATAGGCATTTTAGCAACACTTTTTGCAGTTTGTGATTACGCTGTAGTTAGAGACAATATCCTAGTTTTTTTGACATTTATAACAATTGCAGGAATACTTACAAGCGTGATTGTTCTATGGTATATACTTAGTATCTGTGTTCGAATCAAACATGGCAAATGGTGGCAAAACAGTATCTTGTATCATATTTATAGGTTTGTGTGTGATGGTGTGATAAAAATATTTAGAAATCTGCATATTCTATGGAAACTCATCATATGGATAGGTGTTATTTCTATAATAGAATTCTTTTTCTTGATAGCAGTGACATACACAACGGATATTTTGGTATGGTGGTTTATTGAGAAAGTGATACTTAGTGCAATTATACTATTTATTGCAATTCAAATGCATGAATTGCAAAAAGCATCTAAACAGATGGCAAACGGAGAACTGTCCTATAAAGTTCATACAGAAAAAATGTTTTGGGAATGTAAAAAACATGGAGAAAATCTCAATAAAATGCAAGAAGGTATGTCAAAGGCTGTAAATGAGCGCATGAAGAGCGAATATCTTAAGACAGAGCTGATTACGAATGTTTCTCATGATATCAAAACTCCTCTCACATCTATTATCAATTATGTAGATTTGCTTGGAAAGGAAGAGTTACAGAACGAAAAGGCTACAGAATATATAGAAGTACTTGAAAGGCAAGCCATGTCACTTAAAAAGCTGATAGAAGATCTGATGGAGGCTTCTAAAGCATCAACTGGAAATCTGTCTTGTACAAATGAAGAAATAGATGTAGGTGTATTTTTAACACAAACTGTCGGTGAATCGGAGGAAAAACTACAACAAGCAGGATTGGACTTGATTATTGGCAGGCCAAAAGAACCCGTATATATTTATGCAGATGGTAGGCATTTATGGAGAGTGGTGGATAATCTTATCAATAATATCTGTAAATATTCTCAGATTGGATCAAGAGTATATGTCAATTTGGAGAGTACAGACAAAGAAGTATCCATTTTATTCAGAAATATGTCAAAGTACCCATTGAATATCAGTGGAGATGAGTTGATGGAGCGATTTGTCAGAGGTGATCGATCACGCAATACAGAAGGTCATGGATTGGGATTGTCAATTTCTAAAAGTCTTGTAGAACTGATGGGGGGAACCATGAAAATTATTGTGGATGGCGACCTTTTTAAAGTAGAACTGATATTTGACAAACAATCTTTTACACAGAAGAATCCTTCTGAAAGCCTATATGTAAAATAGCAAAAATTTCCTGACAAATATTAGTAAAGATGTAAAAGGAATATATATTGATATTTTTAGAAGGATAGAGTATACTATAAGTAATCTGAGATGTACGATAACTCTTGTCATTTTGAACCTACATCACTTTAAACGGGATTCCTATATTGTCTGATTAATGTCATGCCCCCCAGTTTGGCCAGGGGAAGACAGAGAGAAAGATTGCGGTCGCCCACCTAGCATTGGCTAGGAGTCAAAATACAGGAGCCGGCATTTTGGGGAAAAACTAATGAAAAGCAGCCGTTAAGGCTGCTTTTTTGCAGCTTTTATTGCAAACTCACATCATGCGATTCCTGAAAAGTCTAAAATGTACAAACAAAAGTATACAAAAATAGGTCAAGAGGAGTAGGACTAGTATGTTATTTTATGCGGTTTATTGAAAAAGAAAATAAGGAGGGACGATTTATCAGGTTCAGAAAGGATATTGTAAAAAGACTTTTGATTGTATTCTTGTGGATAACAATTTCCCTAGGCATTTATCAGTGCAATATAGGTTTGAATAAGATACAAGAGGAACCTAAGAAAGAACAACAACCCCATAAACAAGAAGACACTATCACAGTGCCAATACAGCAAAAAAACCCAGAAGAACTACAAAAGCAACCTGCTCCACTACCACTAGACGAGACTATAAGAGTATTGATTATGACAGAAGGATTTCGTGAAATTTATCATACAGAATTGACAATATCTTGTAAAGAGGGTTTCTATATTGACCGTGATGGTCATATATCAGAATATGATCCCGATTTTATTTATACAATAAATACAAAACAACTAGAAAATGAAGAACAGATAAAAATAGTAGGAAAGAATGGGGGAAAACTCACAATTGGCAATTTAAATAGAAATGGAGAAAGTACGTATAGAGGAAGTTTTACATGCTATCATACACCAAATGGCCTAGTGTTAGTAAATGAATTGTTAGTAGAAGAGTACTTATATGGGGTAGTACCTAGTGAAATGCCTTCAAGCTATCCCACAGAGGCGCTAAAAGCACAAGCGATCTGTGCACGTACCTACACATATTTTCACAAACAAAGTTATGCGTATCCACAATGGCAGGCTCACATGGATGACAGCACTTCTTTTCAAGTATACATGAATAGCGGAGAAACACCAGCAGCGTGTCAAGCTGTTGATGAAACAAAAAATATGATTCTTACATACAATAATAATCTTGTGGAAAGTTTTTATTATTCTACATCCAGTGGGAATAATGGTGGTGCAGGTGTGTGGAAAGATATTGTCACAGAAACAGATGGATATTTAATTGAGACAGGAATGAAGATCTATGCTGAGAACAGCACAGCAGGTGAAGCGGCTTACAAGGCATATATAGATAACAAAAATCCAGAGGATATAGAATACAATGAGTCATGGTATCGGTGGCAATATCCTAAGATACTAAATAATGGAAGTGCAGGTGTACTCTTAGAAAAGATATATAATTTATCTCTTTCACAACCGCAAAATATTAAAATTCGATCCCAGTATCTTTCTTCAGATCAACTAAAAAATGAAGGTATGATTCGAGATATACGAATACTCAATCGCAGACAAAGTGGTCTAGTAACACAAATTATGATTGAGACAGAGCATTTCAAAATTAGTGTCAACACACAATATACTATACGACAGATATTTGGCAGCGAGGGGGATATAGTGGTAAAAAATGATGGAAATAGTTCTATTATGGGGCAGATCCTTCCTAGTGCATACTTTTACATAGAGAAAATATATGATAATAATGGAGGAATTGGAGATACTTTAAGTCAGATAATCATACATGGTGCAGGGCTTGGGCATGGTTGTGGTATGTCGCAAAACGGAGCGAAATGTTTGGCCAACAAAGGATTCACCGCCGCGCAGGTTCTAGCATATTATTATAATGGAGAGATAACGGACGTCAGTGAAATGTTAGTAGACGGCCTTTAATGTGCGGAAGGGGCAGGCAAAGCATGTCTATATATACAAAAATTTATGGATTGCAAAAAGATATACGCAGGTCTGTTAATGAGGCTGAAGTGGGAACTTATGCCTCAGGCGCTG
This sequence comes from uncultured Lachnospiraceae bacterium, assembly GCA_910586095.1. Taxonomy (GTDB): domain Bacteria; phylum Bacillota; class Clostridia; order Lachnospirales; family Lachnospiraceae; genus COE1. The sequence continues at coordinate 12,546 of CAJUHQ010000066.1, forward strand.
CGTTCTTTTTGTTCCTATCCCTTATACCAATGGTAATGATTGCGGGTAGTGTGATACCATATGATACACTGACCAAAAAGGACATGGTAAATATCTCACAGGCGGTTATACCAGAGAGAATCTATCATTTTTTGATAGCGATAGTAAGTAGCTATCATGGCAATCATGTGACACTTTTGTCTGTGTCAGCTTTAGTGGCAGTATGGTCTGCCTCTAAGGGAGTTTTGGCATTGATAAGAGGATTGAATCATATCTACGAAGTGGAGGAATCACGAGGATATCTTCGACTACGACTAAAAGCCTCCTTCTACACAGTATTTCTTCTGCTAGCGGTTCTACTCACTGCGGGTTTGCTTGTATTTTGGAATACATTTGCAGATTGGCTGATTCCTGACAAAGGTATCATAGCACAACTTTGGGAAGTAATTGGCGGATTGCGACATATATTTGTGGCTGGCATGATTTCAGTGGTATTTTGTACAATGTACAGTCTGTTGCCAAACAACCAACTTTCGTGGAAAGAGCACTATCCTGGAGCAGTTTTTACATCCGTGTTTTGGACGCTGTATTCGTTTGGATTTTCTGTATATATTGACTATTTTGATGGATTTTCTATGTATGGAAGTCTAACCACTATTGTGATTGTAATGATATGGCTATATTTTTGTATGTATATATTTTTTTGTGGTGCCTTAGTAAACAAATGGATTACAGATGGATATGTAGATGGATACTTTTATTAAATAGAGGATATGAATTAATGCAAACATTTGTTTTTTTGTGTTGTAATTGTAATCTTTTTGTGATATAGTAAATTGAAATAATTTCATTTTTTGGAGCTTTTTTGTTTTGATGCTTCAAGAACAAAATATGCATAAAATTAGGTTTTACAACTTCCAAAAGGCAATTCATATACCCTAAACACAGTTAATTGCTCTGACATAAGAAAGTTGATGTCAAGAGATTTTCTAAAAGGAATAAAAGGACAATAAAATGTTTTATAAAATGATTGAGTGTGCATGTAATAAATGGTATGCATCTTCTGAATGTACAATACTATCCATAATAGATTATATAAAAGCAAAAGGAATGATGCGTGATGCCCAAATTGAGGCAATAAAAACATACCTCTATCTAAAGATTTATTGTGAAAACAAATCCATTGCAGAATTATTTTGTGAGGGTAAATTCAACACATTTGATTTGAACAAAGCTGAGATTTCAAATACCATTCGTCAATATTTAGAAAAAAATGCCGCAGCAGCGGCTTTATTCGAGTATTGTTGTTTGCAAAATGAAAAGGGCAATCAAATTTCCAAAGAGTTAGAGGCGCTTATAAAAAAGACTCCAGAAGAGATCAATTATAGTAGATTTTTCAAGGATGCATTTTATGGTATTTCTTATACAGACTATCTGTTTAGTTTGCCAATGGGAGCTGGAAAGACTTATTTAATGGCAGCATTTATTTATCTTGATTTGTATTTTGCAAGGAACGAACCGAAAAATCCGGCATTTGCCCATAATTTTATTATTTTTGCTCCATCAGGGTTAAAATCTTCAGTAGTTCCAAGTCTTAAAACGATACAGAGGTTTGATCCTTCGTGGGTTCTTCCAGAACCTGCAGCGTCAGAAATAAAAAGAATGATCTTATTTGAAGTACTAGATCAAAGCAAAACTTCTAAAAAATCAAATAAAACCAAGAATCCCAATGTACAGAAAATTGCAAGTCATCAACCATTATCAGAATTATTTGGATTAGTGGCTGTTACAAATGCAGAAAAAGTGATTCTTGACCGTATTCAAGAAAAAAATGGACAAATTACATTGTTTGATGAAAGTGATGATGACAGGGACAAACAGGCAAATGAACTTCGCAATCTTATTGGAAAATTACCATCATTATCGATTTTTATTGATGAAGTTCATCATGCAGTTAAGGATGAAATCAAGCTTAGAGCAGTAGTAAATCAATGGACCCAAAATAATACCATTAATTCTGTGATCGGTTTTTCAGGTACACCATATTTAGAGAAGGCTGAAAAAATATCTGTTTCAAAAAAATTAGCCATTGCCAGTGCTGAGATTACTAATATTGTATATTATTATCCATTAACGAAGGGGATTGGTAATTTTTTGAAGTGTCCAATTGTTAAAATTTCTGAAACTACTGATAGTGATAGAATTATTGAGAACGGGGTACGGGAGTTTCTTGACTACTATAAAAATACTATATATGATGGCGATCTAACAGCAAAACTGGGTATTTATTGTGGAAGTATTGAAAAACTAGAAGTGATGGTATATCCACTTGTTTCTCGTATTGTAACTGAATATGGGTTTGACCAACATATAATCTTAAAATTTCACAAGGGAAATAAACAGTATCCTCAGTCGTCAGATGGTCAGATGCAGTTTGATACACTTGACACTCCGTTTTCAAAAATAAGGATTATTCTTTTGGTGCAAATTGGTAAAGAGGGATGGGATTGTCGGAGTTTGACAGGTATTATACTTTCACAAGAGGGTGACTGTCCTAAAAATATGGTTTTGCAGACTGCTTGCAGATGCCTGCGTCAAGTTGCAAAAGATACTATCGAAACGGCATTAATTTATTTAAATGAGGTTAATGCTAAAAAATTGGAATCGCAATTACAACAGCAACATCATATATCTATGCAAGAATTTATGAAGAAAAGTGAGAATAGCATTACATTAAAAAGATACAACCGCACAAACTATTTAAAACTTTCTAAAATTGATTTTTACCAACTTTACATAAAGTATGATACAATTGTTGTTGAAAATGTGGAACCAGAAATACAAATACCTTTGTCTGTTCAACATGCAGAAAATGGTTTAAATACAACAAAAGTTACAGATTTTTCTATGAAAATAATAAGAAGAGAAATTGATGATACACAACGAGGTGAAAAGCAGGCAACATTTATTTCGTGGATTGGTACAATAGTAAAAGAAAGTTTTGGTACATTATCAATACAAGAATTGTTGCAATATAAAGAATTGCTGCAACAAGTATATTTGATGATAACCTATCAAAAAGACGACGTTCAATACTATAGTTCTAACTATGATATATCGACTATTAATGCAAACATTCGCAGAGCTTTTGCAAAGAAGCAAGATTTTACTTCTTACGAAGAACTAATCCCACAACAGTCGAACTTATTGAATATTCAAAACTTTACAAATGAAATACACACAGATAACATAAAAGAGTATTATCCCGAACAGAAGGTAGTTGAAAATATTATTTTGGATGATATGGGAAAACAAAAAATCGATCCTAAAATTATAGATGCGATTGAAGCCTTAGAGAGTACAGGAATCCCAACAAATAGGATAGCTGCGGATTTATTGCGCAAACAGATAAGTGCTCATCCGCAAAAAAATCGTTCTTTTCATTATCTTCCCTATCATATAGGTAGTGGATTTGAGCAGACATTTTTAATAGAAGTGCTTACATTACCTGAGATAGAGCGTCTTAATCTTGAAGTCTATTATAATGGAGACAACGCTATGACAGAATTTAAGATTAAGTGTTACAAAAGAATGAACTATAAATGGGTTTATATAGGAATATATACACCAGACTTTCTTATTATACAACGTCAACATGGACAGATTCACAAAGTAATTATAGTAGAAACAAAGGGGAAAATCTATAAAGAGGAACCAAAATTTAAGGACAAACGTATCTTTATGGAAACAGAGTTTGCCAAGCAGAATAATAAAGCATTTGGTTATGAACGTTTTAATTATTTGTATCTTGAAGATGAGTTGCCAGAAAATGAAAGAATATCAATGACACGCAAAAAAATAATCGATTTTTTTGAGGAGGAAAACACAAATGCCAATTAAATATGTCCCTTTTATACCAGAACCGATTGAAGGACAGGCAATTCTTAGTAATTTTAATAGAATACTAAAATATCGCGGGGTAAATGATAAGGATATGGTTTTGCAGCGCGGGATGCCACTGTATGAAATGGAAAAGAAAGAGACTGTTGGTAAAGATGGCAGCGGCAACATGGTTATTCGGGGCGAATGTGTATCAACATGCGCTTATCTAAAAGAACAAGGGATACAAGTTGATCTTGTATATATTGATCCTCCGTTTGCAAGCGGGGCGGATTATGCGAAAAAGGTTTATATACGCCGCAACCCAAATTTTGCAGAGACTATTTCGCAGGAAGAGGAAGAACTTGATAGTGACGAGTTACGAGCATTTGAGGAAAAAATGTATGGAGATATTTGGGATAAAGAAAAATATCTTAATTGGATGTATGAAAACCTTATGGCAATTAAGAGCGTTATGAGTGAAAATGCATCCATTTATGTGCATTTGGATTATCATATAGGGCATTATGTAAAGATTTTATTGGATGAAATTTTTGGGGAGGAAAATTTTAGAAATGAGATCATTTGGAAGAGAGCTACTGCTCATAGTGATGCAGAATTTTATGGAAATAATTTTGATTGTATTTATTTTTATACAAAGTCACAGATAAATTATATTTTTAATACTGTGTATCAATCCTATGATGATGCTTATATTGCAAGATTTAACCGTTCTGATCCAGATGGGCGAAAGTGGGATAGTGGAAATCTTACCGCTAAGGGATTACAAGGTGGAGGTTATAATTACGAATACAAAGGACATAGATCATTATGGCGTATGCCAATTGAAACAATGAAGAAGATGGATCAAGAAGGAAGATTATATATTACTAAAACAGGTGGTATCCGTTCTAAGGTTTATTTGGATGAATTGCAGGGAATGCCTACACAATCAATGTGGTTAGATATTAATCCTATCAATTCACAGGCAAATGAAAAAGTTGATTACACTACGCAAAAGCCAGAGGCATTATTAGAGCGTATTATCAATGCATCCTCAAATGAAAATATGATTATAGCCGATTTTTTTGGCGGTAGTGGCGTGACTTCTGCGGTTGCACATAAACTTGGCAGACAATTTATTCATTGTGATATTGGCATAAATTCTATTCAGACAACACGAGATCGCCTTATTGCGAACAAAGCATCATTTGACGTGCTTGAGATTAAGGATGGAGTACAGCTTTATCGGAATCCAGTACAAACAATGGACAAGATAAAGTCTTTGATTCAGGGATTAAAACAAGATGATACATTACATTCTTTCTGGGCGGGATCGATTTCTGACAGTAAAATGGGAACTATTCCTGTATACATTCCAGATTTAGAAAATAGTTCCTCAAAATTGTTGGACACTGTTTTGATTAATCGGATTATCTATCAGGAAATACCAGAATTAGAGAGTAATGTGAAAAAAGTAATTGTTTATTACATTGATATCGCAGATCAAGAGGAGATAGAAAAGTTTATTAAAAATGATGATAGTACAACAATCATCATAGAATTGCGTGATTTAAAAAATATTTTAGATGATGTAGTAATTGGGGATTATGTAGAGACTCACTGCGAAAAAATACAAGAAGATTTATTGGAAAGATATATTGTTACAATAGACAGATTTGTCAGTGATCGTGTTATGCAAAAAATTATGGAATATAATCAAAAGGCATTTCTAAATTCATCCAACAAAAGGCCATATAAACCAATTACAATCAGCGACGAAGGGATAGAACTTATTGAATATGTAAGTCTTGATTGTACTTCCTGTGAAGGAGAGTGGTATTCAGATAGTGAGATTAAGATTAATAAAAATGGTTATGTCATAAAAGATAGCGTCAAAACAAAAGATTTTTGGGACGCCACAATATGCTGTAAAGAAAAACCACTGAGAATAAAGATCCGCAATATTTGTGGAGATGAGACAGAGTGGATTCTTTAGTATACAGCTACATGAGTAATCTTACAGTCTTTTTATGTTTATTCTAACATCACAACGTCCATCCACAATGGTTTCTAGATAATAAAAAACAAATAGGACAGAGTGTGTGTTAGAAAATTACAATAAAAGTAATCATATCACCCCACATACACAATTAACTTTATCACTCTGTGATATTTTAGAATCACAAAAACACGGACAAGTCAACCATTGGTTTTCAAGTCAAATGCATTAAACAACTATTGCAAATGTTGCATGAACATTATCAGTAAGGATTTACAATATTTCGCTCCGTTCCTGCAAGAAAAGCTTCAATATTTTTGACAGTTTCTGCAATTAGGAGTGTTCTAGCTTCCACGCTTGCCCAAGACATATGTGGTGTGATAATCAATTTTGTACTATCCTTAATTTGACTAAGTGGGTTGGATACAGGCATTGGTTCTTTTTCGAGAACATCCAATCCCGCAGCCATAATTTGTTCTTCTATTAATGCTTGATAAAGGTCTTGCGTGTTTACAATAGGTCCCCGTGCGACATTGATTAAGATAGCTGTTTTTTTCATTTTTGAAAATGCGTCTTTATTGATTAGATTTCGAGTTCGATCACTAAGAGGGCAGTGTAGTGACAAAATGTCGGATTCTTGTAATAGAGTGTCGAGATCTGTTCTAGTATAAGTGGTGCAAGTGCTTTTGCCAGAGGCAGAGTAAAAAAGTATCTTGCACCCAAATGCACTTGCAAGACTAGCTACCTTGCGGCCAATATTTCCCATACCTATGATCCCCCATGTTTTTCCCTCTAAATCATGAAATACATTGTCAAAATTCGAGAATCGGTCCTGTGCGCTATAAGCGCCAGATTTTACATAATTGTCATAGTAAGCGATTTTTTCGGATAACATCATAGCCAACAACATAGTATGTTGTGCAACAGCAAAAGTACAGTAATCAACAACATTTGCAACCTTGATGTTTCTGTTCTTGCAGTATTCTAAATCAACAACATCATATCCTGTTGCCAAGAGACAGATCAGCTTGACATTTGATGCATTTCTTAAAGTAGTTTCATTTAAAGGCGCCTTATTAGAGATAATAATTTGGGCGTCTTCTATTCGATTGGCAACTTGTTCTGCGACAGTATTGGCGTAGTAAACTACCTCTCCGAATCGTTCAAAACAAGATACATCGATATCTGTGCCAACACTATTTCTTTCTAAAACCACAAGTTTCATTTTGGATTCCTCCTTTGTTTAGGGATGTCTAAAAAATAAAGCGGATATTCAACTTTGCGTGGACGCAAACTTGCACAGTTCATTGAGAATCACTCCAATCAGATAAGATGATCTATTTTGGCAAAACTGTCCTTACAAACTCTTAGTGACAAAAAGAGCATAAATACAATGGCGCAAGTAACTGTAAATGGCAACTTATGTTTAAACAGATATTTTTATTTTACCACAAATTAATATTCATGTGAAAGAATTATCTAAAATAGTGAAAAAAATAGTTGTTTCCTGCATTGTGCACATAGGTAGACAGAGGAAAAATTTAGAGAAAATGTGTGATACAAAGCGGCCAATATAGAACAGAAAAAGTATACATCTACGAAAAACAAAGATAGACATCGAAAAACTTATATGATAAAATTTTTATAGATCCACAACGCGAAATCATGGAGGTAATGAGAGTATGGCAATAAAATATAATCTGACACCAGTAGAAGTTGTAAAGCTATTTGGGTATACAGACCCCACAGCAAAAGAAGAGTTAGAATTATTTGAAAAGGATAATCATCTAAAACTTCCTAAATTATTATTTGATTTTTTTAGCTTAGTAAGGAATGAAGAATTATTATCTACCGCAGATATTTGGGTAACTAGGGAGGATCTTCCTTATTTTTCTTATCAATATATTGAAGAAGGGATTGAAGATTGTAGGGATGATTTTGATGATCCTGAGTTTTGCAAACAAAATGCTTTCTATCCATATTCAAAGATTCCAAAAGAGCAATGGTCAGAATTGGTGGAGAACTATTTACAGATTGGTAGCGATTATGCGGCGGGAGTTGTATTCTATGGTATAAAGGAAAAGGATTTGGAGCTGGAAAATCCACCTGTTTATATGTTGCATGAGGCAAATGAATTATCAGATTGGAAATTAATTGCACATACATTATCTGAATATTTGATGTGTGTGTTATTGGATGCTCTTGCCGGCGTAGAATATACAACAGC
>CAJUHQ010000067.1 GCA_910586095.1 uncultured Lachnospiraceae bacterium
CTTTTCAGGCTATGTACGCAATCGTGTCTGGACTTTTTTCTAAAAATATTTTTTGCACCAATAAAACAAGTTATATATCTTGTTTGTTACAGACTTTTGGCACCATCTGTCCACTAAAAATAATTCTTCACTTTCATTTAATGATATTCATAAATTGGTACGGCGAATCATTGTGCTACTTGTGTTTGCGCCATCTGAATAATTTCATTGATTTCAAGTCCTGATCGCTCCACCACAAGACGAAGCTCATTCAATTCCTCCATCTTTTGCAACTCTAATAAATCATTGAGTTCATCTTTTTCTTTTTTTATTCGTGTTGTCAGTGCTTCAATCAATTCTTCCTTCTGTGTTATTTTTTCCTGTAATGATTTTTTTACACCTCTTGCCATATACGTCTCCTTCATTTTATACACAAACCTTTGACAACCTTAAAGTCGTAGAACAACGTTTTGGACCATATCACTATCAAAAGGTTGTCTTATATGTAGTACAGTATATGAACAAAAATGTAAAAATATACATACACATCCATTTTTTCTTAAATTTTTTGTGTAGTAACTCCCATCTGCCTGCTTCAGCAGGCACTCCGATCAAGATGGGTGAAATTTCAATTTCACACTAACTCCCATCTGCCTGCTTCAGCAGGCACTCCGATCAAGATGGGTGAAATTTTAATTTCACACTAACTCCCATCTGCCTGCTTTAGCAGGCACTCTGATCAGGATGGGTGAAATTTCAATTTCACACTATCTAATTAAAAAATAAAAGACCAAACTTTTATAACATTAAAAAGTTTTGGCCTTTTATTTTTTATAGTATTTTATCATTCCATCACAATACATGCACGTGTGTTTCCAGACCTCGCAAGAATTTCACACTCCTCAATTAATACTTGATTCGCATGTCTGACATAAAATCCATAAGCAGGCACATCTCCAAAAGCATTACATTCTGGATAATCAAACAAATTCTCATATACAGGTGTTTTCACATCTAATATTTCTGTATTGTCCCTATAAACAGCCTGATACTGACGTATGGTAATGTTTTCAATCTTTCTCTCTACATTTCCAAGTGTTTCTCCTGTACAAAAACCAGTTAGAATACTAGGCATCTCAACATTCCATGCTTTTATATTTGTAATTTCGACATTCTGGATAGATCCACCATAATAACGCTCTTTTCGATCTGCATCATCCATAAAACCAAATTTATTTCTCATATTCAGACAAATAAAGATTGGACAACATACCTGATCCATCTCTACATTTCGCACACGAATATTACGAATATGACTTCCATCTGCCGATTCAATAGAAATACCAGAAACAGATCCTGGATAAATATCTGGCATTAGAAAACGACAATTTTCCAAAGTCACATCCTCAATATCAAAATATGTCTCTGTGCCAATCTTAAAAGCATTCATCACCGAAAGTACAGTACAATCCGAAATGTGAATGTCTCGTGTAGGCCCCATAGGAACCTCTTCATCTGATACATTGATCCCATCATGTCCTTGTTTCATAGGTGCCTTAATACAAATTCCATCATCAGCACAAGAAATAAAGCAATGCTTTACTGTGACATGACTACTACTCATAATATCAATACCATCTGTATTGGCCACATGGCGATTACCATTGATAACAACATCCTGTATTGATACATCCATACTATAATCAATGTCTAACGTCCAATCTAATGAATCCTCAATAATAATATTTTCTATGTGTACATGCTCACACCCTCTGATCCACACTGTATACATAGGTCTTTGAATCGCAGGCAATCCCTCTCCATACTTATCTTCTGCATAACGAATTCTAGACCGATACGCATAACGAATTGTATCTACAGGATATCCCATTGGATCATATAATTGTGATGGCAATTTTGTGTAAGGTATAGGATGAAGCAATGGTTTTTTTAATGGAAGATACGCAAAATACTCTCCATTTCCAACAATCTTTCCACCACCTCTAATTGTTACATTTTTCCTGTTTACACAAGCTAACAACGCATCTTGGTAGCGTGACAAATCTTTTGAGGCACAAAGAGCAGAATCCATATCAATAAACAAGGTAGTATTGTCATACAACTCAATAGTTCCCACACAATAGTGGCCACCTGTCACCAAGATCGTACCGCCTCCTGCATCTCTTGCTGCCATTGCTGCTGCTTGAAACGCTTCTGTGCATAAGGTACTACCATCTGCCACCGCACCATACGCTCTAATGTCAAAAATAGGTCCTTGTGGTACTTCCTTATGAATATACTCAGAAAATGGCAAAGGCTTATAATAATCTCCATCATAAACCACACCATTGTCCGAATAAGTTGCTTGGTCTTTCACAAAGGAAGTCCAATGACTTAAGTCCTTGCTCACTGCAAGAGCAAGACTGCTAGCTATTGCATCATTTCCCTTTTCCACACCCCAATAAAACAGTATGTAAAGCCCTAAACGTTCCTCCCATACCACACTACCACATCTGATACCTCCCTGTGCCCAATCCATATATGGAAAATCCAGTGTAAGCACCTTGGGTCCATCCTCACAAGGATGAAGTAAAAATTGTTCTATACTATCAATAGTAAAAACACCGATTCCTTCTTTTTGATTGGCAAAAACTGTATACCCATCTATACATGGAACAATACACAAGCCTGAAAATTTTATAGAAGATGTACCTACATTATGCCATGTATCCAAATCATTTGACCAAGATCTAGTTACACCAACATCATTATATAAACACCATATTCTGTCTGATTTTTCTTTATCTACCACCATAAACGGAAAACATTCCCCTTTTGCTGTTCTTGAAATAGAAAGCGCAAATGGTTCTGAAAAACAAATCAGATCTGTAGATTTTGATATATAGATAGCATACTCTCCTGTTTGCAGAGTACGTCCTTCAAAACAAAGATAATAGATTCCTTGAAATAATACAACGCTACCAAGATGACAAAATTCAATCTCTTCTTTTTCTTCAAATAAAATGCGTGGTTTCGTATATCGAAGTAATTCCTTGCTAGTACTTACCCCAATTTTTTTGTGGACATTTCCGTCTTCTGTCTTCTGTGTTACTGTATAAAAAAGATAATATATATCTTCCTTCAGACAAACAACTGGATGAGAATATCCTTCTTGATCTGTATGGCGCTTTAATACTGGCGCCTTTATCTTCGTAATATCAAAACAATCTGTTATCATTATATCCTCCGATTTTAGCATATCAATCGTAATAGTTTAGATATTTTACTAATCAGCTTCTCAATCGCCTCATAATAAGATAAATACCTTTAGTGCATCTATACTTGTTATACTCAAATACAGATGTACTACTGTTTAATTGTGGTCAGTACAATCAATGTGCTGACCCTCTCCACACATAAGTACAATTAGTAACAGTTCAGCCATGTCCATTCATAAATTGTCGGATTGTACAATCTGACAATCCATTTTGGCTATTGCCGACAACTTATTTCATGAGGGGCGTCCGCCCTATAAAATTGAATATACAAAGTGCCTTATGTGAACAAGCTCCCAATAGCATTTTGTATATCCAATTTTGCATGGCTGAATTGTTACTACAATTAATCTATATATTGTGTCTCATCTTGACATTCTCTATATACAAGATGATATTCTTTTGCTTGTAGAATTCGTTCTTTTTCTTGATATACAGGATTACAGCTAACTGCATAGTCCATGAATTCTTGGAAGGAAGCATACTCTTTCTTTCCTCCGCACACACATAGATATGCCATACTATCTCCATAAACGCGCAACTCACAATCAAACATCATATCATCATATGGTATCATCTTACCACTGCACCATAGTGCCAAATATCCATTCCCTTTTCTCATAAAAATCCACTGCCCAGAAAAAATCACTTCATCAAAGCGTTTTACAGGACAATACACATGAGTGAAATGAATTGGATATGTCTGAGGAATATCATAAATGACTCCCAACATACCTGTCTTTTGAGAAATGGCAGGCATCACACCATTTCCATTCCAATATCCTGGACGCATCTCAGCCCACTCAGCAGTAGTTCCTGGATGGTTTGTAAAAATAACTGCCTCCCCATCTAATGCCGCATACCACATATGCTGTTGATATCCAAAAACACCTGGTCCAAAACAAGTGGTTCCATGGAAACACTCATTCAATGACTTGTTATACTCATGAGTATCCATATCTGCATTGGGATTTTTTTGAATATTGGGCCACCGCTCATACTCTACTTCTCTAGGAGACTGTACAGAAGTCAGACAATACTCTGTATTTTTCTCCAGAAAAATCCTTGCATTTCCTGACACATAGTTGACCTCTATGGTTTCTTGCATTTTTTGCAAAAGTCCTTCTGGAATCTGATACTTGCTATCCGCCAAAAATGCCAGCCACCCTTCACCATAGGAATACGGCGCTTTTGGATCAATCATATTAATCATTGCCTGAGCTCCCTGAGAAAATGGATACAATACATCTCTGTATGTTCTTCCCATTGGTGCGATCACACATCCCTGAAAAGCTTGTGTACACAACATGCCAAGCAATTGGTCTGCAATTGCTGTTGCTCTTCTTGAAATCTCTTCCTCTGAAAAATCTATTACATTTAAGAGTGCAGCAAATGTCACACACATATAAACCGTACTTAAAAATTCTTCAAAACCATATGTTTCAACATCTTCAAACCATTCTAACACTTTTTTGCGTCCATATGCACTCAATTCAGTTCCTGTCATTTTTGCGCGCACAAAATATGCATCTGGATAAAAAGTTCCGACATCCATTGCACAGGCATAAAACATTAGTGAATGATTCTCACTCCAAAAACACATAGCATCTGCGCCTTCCATATTCATCCAATACCGATAGCGCAATAAAACCTCTTTTGTTCTCTCCTTAAGCAACTCATCCATCTCATAATGATGCATATATCGAAGCAGTCCACACATCAAAAAATCCGAACAATCCACACGCAAATCAATTAAACGCAATGTATCAAACAAATACTCTTTATCCTTAGGACTTTCCTGATGTAGATATTTACGTGCTAATATATTGCTAATAGCAAAACCAAACGGTCCTCTATTTAAACTTCCTACTAAAGCAATTCGTTCCATAATCAACTGGAAATTGTCCTCTGTTGAAATTCCTTCTGGCGAGAACTTTGGCTTCAAATGCCCTGTAATCTCCATACCTCTCGATAAGGTTACTTCCCCTACCTGTAAGCGTACTTGAACCGAACTTATATCCTCAGATAATTCAATCTGAGAACTTCCCTCAATTTCTTTCCAAGAAAGAGGCTCTTTTGTCACTTCATAATCAGGACTGTGTGCAGAACAACACAAAAATGTACCTTTAGGTGCTTCTTTGGGGAACTTTAATATTCCTCCATCTAATGACAATCGATTCAAGAAATCTTGTGCCTCATACATTTGTTCTTGATAATCCTCATCTGGAAGTTGTACACGAATCGATTCTACATGATCTATAATTTGCAGTCCTAAAATATTTCTGGTATCACGAACACCGAGATTTTCACAATCAAAATAGAGTACATTTCGCCCCTTCTTAAGATGCAACTTTACCTTTTTGTGATGAATCGGCTTGTATACTGGAGAACTTTGCACTTCCTCTAATATCCCATTACAATATACTCCCACTGACATATATGTCCAGACTACTGCATTCACATCCATATCCTGTGGCACACAAAGCACAGTAGCCACTGCCATATGAATTTTTTTCAGGACAGAATAAAAATCTGAACAATCCACAAAACAATTGCCATATGCATAATAAACGCCCCATCCACAACCATTTTCTGCTGTCTGTCCTACCTTAGCTACAATCTCCTTCTTTTCTTCTCTTTGTGTTACAATCTCCTTTCTAAGTATAGCTTCTAACTGTAACTGATTAGGATTTCGCGTATCTGTAACATAATCCGTAATTTGAGGACCTGCCAACATATACTGCATAACGTAACCTTCTCTATTTAACTGCCACTCTCTCATTTTTATAACTTCGCTCCTTTCTCAATTTTCTCTGCATGGGTCTGTGCAAAAAAAGAGTTCCAAAACCGGAACTCTTCCTTATGTAAAACACTGGCTACCCTTTTACCGCTCCTGATGTAATACCATTCATAAAATATCTACTAAACATACAATAAATAATCAACATTGGTATAATAGCAATCGTTGCACCTGCAAACATAATATTCCATGCAGCAGTTCCATCACCAGCATTTTTCAACATATTTACACCAACAGTTAATGGTCTGAGTTTATCATTTGTCATAGTAAATACTAATGGCATAATATACTCATTCCATCCTTGACGGAATGACAATAATGCAATTGTTGCCATTACAGGCTTAAGCAATGGCAAAATAACCAGCCTGTATGTCTGAAAAAATGTACATCCATCAATCTTTGCCGCCTCGTCTAACTCCTTTGGAATAGTATTGACAAAACCACGACTCAAAAATATGTATGTTGCCTGTCCACTACCAGCAGAGATAAAGATAACAGAAAGCAAACTCTGATTCATCTTTAATTTTACTGCTAGCTCAAACAAAGGACGCAGAGAGACAGAACCTACATTGATAAACATGAACATAACAAATAGTCCATAAATTAATTCTTTTCCCTTAAACTGTCTTCTGGAAAACACATAGCCTGACATTGTGGCCGTAACCAGAGAAATCAACATAACTCCTACTGCGAGGAAAACACTGTTGAGGGTATATGTTGCAAAATTCGCTTGCTGCCATGCATCCGCATAATTGCTAAATACCCATTTACTAGGGAAAATATTTGTTCCGCCTACCAAAAGCTCTGCATTTGCCTTAAAGGAACCAAATACAATGTAAATGACTGGAAAGATCGTCACCACTGCCAGCAAGACCATCAGAATCCACAATATCATTCTAACTATCTTAGAGCTTGTCGAATAGACTGCATGACCTTTTTCCATCTATTTTCCCCCCTTATACTACATCATCCAATTTTCTGGAAATACGCATATAAATAACGGTTACAATACCAACAATAATTGCTGCTACAACACTAAGCAGTGCTCCATAACCAATCTGTGGCTGTGAGCTTGCGCTTGAAGAACCAAAGATCAAATTATATATGTACAGGAACATAACCATAGAGCGATTACCAGGACCACCTTTAGTCAATACTAAGATTGCCTCATAATCCTTAAATGCACCTGTAATAGCCAACATCAAAATAACCTTTAAGACGGGCGATAGCATTGGTAACGTGATCTTAAAAAATGTCTGAAATCCATTCGCTCCGTCAATCTTCGCAGACTCATATACATCCTCGGAAATCCCATTCATACCATTGATAAAATACAACATGTAATTTCCAAATCCACCCCAGATTGCCATAATCGTTACTGCTGCCATGACCACACCTTGGCTAGTCAACCATTTGACGGGAGAGTCTATCAGATGAAGCTTTGTCAACATAGCATTTAACACACCATTTTGTGTTGCAAAGATAAAGGTAAAGATCATACCAGAAATAGAAGTACTAATAATGGTGGGCATAAAATATACCCCTCTAAAAATACTTGTTCCTTTCATGCGATTATTGAGCAACACAGCCACTACAAGAGCAAGGGGAATAATAAAGATTAGTTTATAACCAGCATACTCAAAGGTATGGCCTACACTATTCCAAAACGTTTTATCCCCCAACATTCTGGTAAAATTTCGCATTCCTGTATAGTTGGCCGTAAACCCATTATAATCGTAACAAATATATCGAAATATCCAAATAAATGGATAAATTGAACAAACACACAAAAAGATCACCGCAGGAGCCAGCATTAAACCTACCACTACGCTGTCTCTAGTAAATTTTGTTTTTTTCTTATTTACTGCATTTTTCGCACTCACGCATCGTACCCCCTGTTCCTCATATTTTAATGAATACTCTGGACCTGCAAAAAATTTCATTTCTCTGGAAACGAAATAATCCGTTTCCAGAGAAATGTTTTGCTGATGCCTGCCAGCTATTTATTACTGCTCTAAATAAGTTGCAGTACCCTGGCTTGGATGAAGTGGATCGTAATCTTTAATAACTAATCTCTTGATACTTCCTGCTGCTACGTCAGCATCTAATGCATCATTATAACGTGTATTCAAATCTTCAATTGCCTCATCAATATCTACATAACCCATAATTGCATTCCACAAAACAGTTCTGTAATCATCTCCTGTCAGATTGACAGCAGGTGGAGTTGGGTATACAGATTCATAATCTAACAAAGAGAAATCTGCAAGTCTTCCAGTTTTGCTCTTATCAATTACACCATCCATGTAAGAACTAATTGGCAAGCTGTATCCACCTTCCAAATATCCCTTCAGGAACTCTTCAGACTGGAAGTACTGAATAACCTTCCATGCAAGATCCTGCTTCTGAGAGGTAGAAAGAATACCATATGACTTACTTGGTGTTGTCTGTAATGCACCTTTAATCTCACCCGTCAAAGAAGGAACTGTTGCAACGCCCCACTCAAATCCTTCTACAGGTATCTGATTTGTAAATACACCTGCTTCTTGGGAAGCATTGCTCCAAAGTGCAAATTGACCTTGTGCAAACAAAGCTCTCATGTTATCAACACCCTGCTGGTCAGGATAAGCAATTTCTTCACTGATAAACCGCTGTCCTGCTTCAAGAATATCTTTGTATCCACTAAAATCATACTTGCCATTTACATAGTCATAGTAGAAAATTCCAGATACTTGAGCTGACATCTCCAAAAGTCTCTCAAATGGAGATGAAGAGGTAAATCCAATACCATAGAATTCTCCGCCGCCCTGCTCAGTGACATCCTTTGCCATTGCAATATAATCTTCTAACTTTGTAGGAATCTGCTCATAGCCACACTGTTTTAAAAGATCAATATTATACTCAACACGAACGCCAGATCTCATACCACTGTATACAGCATAAATATTGCCATTCTTTGCATTAGAGCCTTCATATGCATGCTCATATGGCTCATTGACTTTCTGGAAAGTCTCATCTGCATCAATATAGCTATTTAGTGGAATCAACAAGCCATTGTCAGCAAAAGTATTTAATGGAAGACTGTTTGCTCCAACAACATCAGGTGCAGTACCACCATCCATAGCCAGCTTAATCATGTTCTGATAATCCTCTGTAATAACTGTGAGATTAATAAAAATCCCATCCTCATTGGACTCATTATACTTGTCGATCATAGCCTCTACATATTCCAAATCATGTCTGTCCTCTGACCAAACTTCAATCGTTGTCGCCCCCCCAGGAGCTGTAGTTTCTCCATCTTGTGCTGTTGTAGTAGAAGGTGTCGTCTCAGAATTAGACGAACCTGACGAACTATCGCCTGTAGCAGGTGCTGTAGTATTTGAATCTCCACTCTGTCCGCCACATGCAGTAAGACTCATTACCATCGCAGTTGCCAACAGTACACTTACAACTTTTCCCTTCATATTATCCTCCTTTTTGTAAATAAAATTGTGTAATTGCGTACAAACTTATGGAACAAAAAAATTTTTATGATCTTTACCAAATTCTTGTAACACTCCTATGTACGTGCATCTATTTTATCATCTTTTTTTCCTATTCAGAAGGACATATTCTACTCAAATTGTAACACTTTTCAATATACTTTTCTTGTCTCCTTGATTATTTTCCAACCGCACTCTATAATACAAATGACTTAAAAATACAATACTATCATTTATAATAGTTTTGTTATTCATTCATTTTTATTAAAAAAAATTATGAACTATCGCAGGATATTGATCGCTCTTGACAAGATCATGCAAAAGAGAGAACATTGAAAGGAAATTGCGAACTATAGTTTATATTGAAACGATATTTGTAGTGTACATTTCTTTCACACTGCAAATATGAGTAAAATGCGTGCAAAACACGTGAAGAGGTGTAAAATATGGAACTGCAAATGACTCCTACACAGTTTACGGCAATTATTGCCGATGACGAACCCGCTATACTAAAAGGACTCAAAGAATCAATTAATTGGTCCGAACTAGATCTCTCTATTATTGCCTTGGCACACGATGGGCGCGAAGCTTTGAACTTAATCACAAAACTAAATCCTGATATTGCCATTATCGATATTAAAATGCCTACTTTAAGTGGTCTAGATGTAATACGAAATGCAAAAGATGCTGGCTCTGCTACAGATTTTATTATCTTAAGCGGTTATAACGATTTCTCTTATGCAAAAGATGCCATTAAATATGGTGCGCGTGCTTATCTACTCAAACCACTTGATAAAGAAGAATTTTATGGTGAAGTTTACAGAATTTGCTCAGAAAGAGCACATACTTTAGAAACTCCATATCCTGATAGACAATTTCTTCCGTATGGTTCAGAAACCGTTTTTTTTAATAACCTAATTGATAGTAAAATTCTAGATTCGGGAAAGATCAAAAATATATTGCTCTCTTCCCGAATCAATCTTTCAGACAGTCCCTGCTATGTGCTAGTTCTTCTTTTTGCACAGGACTTAGCTGAAAATGCCTTAGAAGAACTTCCTTTTCCATTAATTATCGCAAAGTTAAATGAACATTTTGATACAATTCGACACCGTTTTTGGAAATACGATCACCAAAAAATTATTGGTATCTTTAATACATCCAATACTACTTCTTTTCAGATTGCTATGCAGTGTATAGACGTTCTCACTGCCCAAAATCTGCCACTTCCTCAAATTGGGGTTGGTGATACTGTTTCTGGTCTATTTGAATGTCCTTACTCTTACAATCGCGCATTGACCGCTCTTTCCTATCAGCTCTATGATGATCGGTCAAAAATTTTTACTTATGAATTTATCTGTACAGTACCTCCTAAGGTAACTTTATCTGATATTGATTATCTTCCATTGGTACAGGCTATTGTACGAAGAGATAAAGATGCCATCAAGAACTATTGTGACACTTTTATTGACAGCCTATTGTATGTAACTATGCCGCCCCCCAATTATGTGTTTAGTCTTTGCTATGCATTATTTAACTTGATTGAACAGGAGTTTTCTTCGTTCTCCCAACAAGATATTACTCTAACTACCAATGCCAAAGACCTATATCAATTTAAGAAGCTAACGCAAATTCGTCAATGGCTCACAGAGTCTTTTTGTCAACTTTCTGAATTTATTGATGCTGTATACGGATACTCTGATCCTGCATCTTCTAGAAAACCTGCTAAGATTACAGAAGATGTGAAGGACAATATCATTAAGACTGCCAAAGAATATATCCATGGCAATATCCAAAAACATATTAAAATTGAGGATATTGCTCGTCAAGTACACTTAAGTCCTTCTTATTTTGCCATTTATTTTAAAAATAAAACCAATATCAATCTACGTGACTATCTACTAAATGAAAAAATGGAATATGCCAAAAAGAAACTGTCTGACCCTTCGATTTCAATCAGTGATGTGGCCTATGATATCGGTTATGGCGATTACCGCTCTTTCTCGAGAGCTTTTAAAAACATTTACGGAATCACCCCATCCGATTTTCAGGCCCGAAACAAATAAAGGGAAAACTCATGCTAAAAAAATTGTATCTCAAATATGGAAACCGCTCTCTCTATTCTAAGATCAGTATTATTATCTGGGGATTAACCTTAACCATCACTCTAGTGGCTGTTCTGACCTCTGTCATCTATTATCGATATATGGCAAATAACAAACTTTTAGATACTGCCAAATCCTCAGCCCAAAATGCAGTCAATACCATAGACATCAATTATACAGACATTATTGAACGCTTTGTTGCTGCCTGTGGCACAGAAGAGTTTGCTGCTATTTTCAAAACATTTATCTCTCCTAATACTTCACGCACCGCAAGAGAAGACATGGTACAAGAAGTATTAAATACACTTTTTAACTGTAATTATATGGTGAATTCTGCCTTAATTCTTTCTAGCGATAGAAAAGAATACTTTTCTCCCTATAAGAATCCACTCCGTACCAACCTACTTCCTCTCTTTTCTGAGGAAGAACTAGCCTCTATAGATGGTATCACGTGGCTACCTGAGCGAAAAAGTCCTTTTCGCAACTCTGTTAATGTGATTCCAGTAGTATTTCCTATCCACATGACAGACAACGGTTTCACAGCCATTTCAACCTCAGCAGAAGATCCTGATGCATATGTCATTATTTTAATTGAAAGTGTGAAACTTACCTATAGCCTTGCTCTCTCTGGAGACCTAAACACAGAAAGTACCTTTTTTATTGTTTCTCCAGAAGGGGAACTATTTAATTCTAGATCTGGAGAAGTCGCCCAAAAAGTTCTTGCAAATAAAGAGGTTTTTACCTTCTTAAAAAATTTTTCATTTAGCTCTAAGGCAAATGACCATTATAATCACCCACACTACTACCTGATTGCCTCTAAGTTGGAGCGAATGGATCTTTTACTTGTCAGTTTTGTAGAAAAGGAACATTTCGCTGCTATGTTTGGATGGACTGGCGTTATTATTTTGATTGTATTGCTTGTCATTATTTTAATTATGGTCATTGTCTCATTTTTGATGGCACATTACATTACACGCCCCTTAAACACTTTGATGAAAGTGGTCAGCCAGATTGGAAATAATGAATACACCCAACATATTCAATTTTCTACCAATGATGAAATGGGAGAATTGTGTCGTGCTATCAACAGTATGCACGATACCATTCAAAAGCAAATGGAACAAATTAAACAGGAAGAAGCCAAAAAATATATGTCTGAAATCAAACTTTTGGCTGAACAAATCAATCCACATTTCCTGTACAACACATTAGAATGTATCCAACTCGAAGTAATTGGTGGCCGGCCACAATCTGCTGCCAACATGATCCAATACCTTGCCGAATATTTGCGAATTGGTCTTTCTTATGGAGATGATTTAATTACCATTGCCAATGAACTAAGACACGTCCATGCCTACATTAAGATTTTAAACCAACGCTTCCAACAATCTATTATCTTTATGTATCAGGCAGAACCTGGATTAGACAGACATTATATGCTAAAAACAATTCTCCAACCTCTTGTCGAAAATTCCATCAAATATGGTTTTAGTATTGATGGATATGGCAGTGTTCCAATCTCCTCCCCCACCATTGAGATTCATTTTTATACGAGGGAAGATTTGCTACACATTGAAGTCATTGACAATGGAGCGGGATTTGATGTAGAGAAAACAAAAGAAATTCTCTATCACGACAAAAACAGCGATGGCAGTAGGCATGTGGGCCTTCACAATATCTATTATCGACTTGTAACTTACTACGGTGAAGATCAAGTTGCTTTTGAACTAAGTTCCATTCCCTACTACCGCAATTCTATACTAATGCGCTTTCCCTTAACAAGGGAAAAGCAACAAGAACAATCCAATATCTTAACCAATTAACTTTAGGAGGATCTGTTGTGTTTGCGCCGCAGCAGCAGACTTCTCCACACCCAAATGCGGCGTAGAAATGAGAGGGAATTTATGGAAGATTATATCTGCAACACAATTGCCCCCAGAGTGCAAGGCGATGGAGGCTGGGTAGAATTTGTCTCCTACCAAGATCACATTCTCACACTCAACTTTAGAGGTGAATGTTCCAAGTGTACTATTTTAGACAGATGTCTTGACTGGATTTGTCAGGAAGTAAAACGCGATTTACAAGAGGAAATCACAATTCATCCCATTCGCCTAAAACCCTTTTTTTGGGATAATAAATAATTTTGCAGACAATACAACAAAACACAATAATATATTTATGGAGGAAGTATGGCATTTGTTGAAGTAATTAGAAGAAGTATGCGTCCAGAAGAATGGACAGATCTGCGTTATGTATGGTTAAAACGTGGAATTATCAAAGAAAAATATGAAATTACAGATTTACAAATCAAGGATGGCAGACAAATTGGTGAAAATGAATATATCTATGATTCAGATGAATACAGACCACTCAAAAAGGGAGATTTATACTTTACTCCCGATGGTACCGCTTTTATCAAAGGACATGTGACAATCCCAGACTCTCTTGTAAACAAAGAACTTGTATTTACCCTACATACTGCCGCTGAGATGATTGTCAAAATCAATGGACATTACGCTGGAGGCATTGATCCAAACAGAGACCGATTATCCTTAAATCCGTGGCTTATACAAGATAGCCGTGAGGTTGATCTTGAAATTGTGGGCTACAATCGTTCTAAACCCGACGACGAAAGAAATCCTGATGCTATGGATTCTAGAGGCTGCCGCCAAATTTTTGAGGGTGCTTACATCGCTGTGGTTAATCAGCCTCTTCTTTCTCTTTATTATGATTTGACCATTTTACTGGATATCGCTAAATCTCATCATTTTGATGAAGATTATAGAACCTATTTAAACACAGAGCTAAACAACGCTCTCAATCTCGTAGATTTTGACACTTATGAGGGCGTAGAGGCAGCCTCTCACTACATTGAAGAAAAAATTTATCAAAATACTGATTTTCGTTCTAGTGGTAATGTAGCTTTAGTTGGCCATTCTCACTTAGATATTGCCTATTATTGGCGCCGGATTCATGTGATTCAAAAAAATGCTAGAACTATCTTGATTCAAATGCGCCTGATGGATCAATATCCCGATTTTAAATATGCACACACACAACCCTATACCTATGAAATGTTGCAAACCTACTATCCAGAGTTGTTTGCAGAACTTAAGGAAAAGATCCAATCTGGGCAATTTGAACCCGTGGGCGCTATGTACGTAGAACCCGACTGTAATATTCCTAGTGCGGAAAGCTTGATTCGCCAATGTCTCTATGGACAATCCTACTATCGAAAAGAATTTGGAATCACAGTTGACAATGCATGGTTGCCGGACGTTTTTGGAAACAGTTGGATTTTGCCACAAATTTTAAAAAAATCAGGAGTATCTTACTTTGTGTCCAACAAAATGTCTACTTGGAATGACACAAACCGATTCCCTCACAATAACTTTATGTGGAAAGGTATTGATGGCTCTAAAATCTATGCTTGTGTTCCTCCCACTCACTTTATCACCTGGAATATGCCCAGTCAGATTCAAGAAAATTGGGATGCTTATCAAGACAAAGAAACAGGTGGTCAAACACTCTCTATGTTTGGATATGGTGATGGAGGAAGCGGCGCCACTGAAGAAATGATTGAACTTATGCACCGTTTCGAAAAGCTTAGTATCATGCCTAAAACGGAGCATATGAGAGCTGACGAATTTCTTCATAGAAATCTCAAAGACAACGATCAACTTGCTACCTGGGATGGTGAACTATACCTAGAAATGCATCGTGGCACATTCACCACCAAATCTAATTTAAAAGCTTATAATCGAAAGTTGGAGTTTAAACTGCGAGATGCCGAACTGTTGTCTGTTTTGCGCATGATGGACGGCACTCCTTATCCTGCCAAAGAGTTAAGAGCTTGCTATAAAATGTTATTGTTAAATCAATTTCATGACATCCTGCCTGGAAGCCATATCAATCCCGTTTACATGGATGCTATGAAAGATTATCAAGAGCTTGAAACACGCCTTGACCATATTATTGGCTCAGGATCTTGCTATTTCAATACCTTAAATAAACCAAGAACCAGCGTGACATTTATCCCTGATGCGACAGGCAACATTGTGCGCAAAGGACAAAAAGGATACTTTGCTTATCCTAATACATTAGCACTGAGCACCAGCAATCTGTCATATACATCCAATGAAGATTCCTCATGGTTTTCTATAAATAATTTGCAAGCAGACACTCCTTACTATACTATTACCTTCGATCCTGATGGTTCAATCACTAGTCTGTTTGACAAGCAAAGAAATCGTGAATGGGCTGATGGATGTCTAAACAAGTTGCACTTATATCAAGATAATCCTGGAATGTATGATGCATGGGATATTCTGCCCAACTACAAGGACGTCGAATACCCCATGCAAGTTGAAAAGCCTCTCAAACTACTTTATGTGGACAATACTGTAGCAGAATTACGCACTACCTTGTACACGCCTTCTCACAAAAGTACTTGGGAGATGGCGGTTCGCCTATTCCACAACTCTCCTTTTATTGAGATTGAACACATTGTGGATTGGGATGAAAAACATCGATTAGCAAAGGTTTCTTTTGGCTGTAATGTTCTTTCCCGCGAACTTGTCTGTGACACCAGCGCAGGATATATCAAGCGCGAAACACATACCAACACAAGTTGGCAGCAAGCGCGTTTTGAAGTCTGCCAACATAAATGGTGTGATTTTTCTGAGGAAAGCGGTGGACTTGCATTAATCAATGAAGGAAAATATGGACTAGGAATCGAAGAAAATGGTATGTCTCTAAGCTTGTTGCGCTCTAACATTCGTCCTGATATTCTTTCTGATATTGGACACCATGATTTTTGCTATGTCCTTTTGCCTCACGATGGTAATGCAATAGACGCCCGAATCAATGATTTGGCACTAGAATATAATATTCCTTTAGTGAAAGCCGATGTAAAAACACCCAACTGGAATTTTGGAGATTTGTATCTTCAGGCTGTCAAACTGTCAGAGGATGGCAAATACATTGTCTTTCGCTTGAGTGAGCAGAATGGACACCGCGGAAGCATACAACTTCCCCAAGCAGTAAAAACTATGAATATGCTTGAAGATATCACTGGCGAAACCACTACAATTACCTATAGTCCTTTTGAGTTAATCACAATAGCAATGACCTTCTAAATCCAATTCAAAATCTTCTAAAAAGTCCATTGCCTTTATCGCAAAGCAATGGACTTTTTATTACTATACTATCTTTCACTAATACTCTTTTCTCCTAAATACACAAACTGTTATTGGATATGATAAAACAATTGCTATTACTGCACATGCAAGTATCAGTACACCTCCTAGAATAATTTGCACACAAGTCATACCCTCTGGGAAAAAATTGTTTATTAACGTAGTGATTCCCATAACGCCACCAACACCACAAAGTAGGCTAATTACCAAAAATACTTCATTTCGTTCCTCTCCTCCTATGAAAAATAGCGGAAAGAAAATAGCTCCCATAAACAAACTAATTCCAATACCAACTACAAACAACATAAAAATATCCGTGTTTTTGTCAAACGGATAACCATGCAGCATTACAGACAACCATACCCCTATTGTTGCAAAAACAATCCCTATCACCAACCACAAACATAAACTGATAAAGTAACTTGTGATAATATTTGCCCTTTTTATAGGCGTAGTCAATTTATATTGACTCCATTTTGTAACGCTTTCTTTACGTATACTCGCAATCGAATTGAGAGAATAGCCAATTATTACTAACAACATATAACCTATAATCAGTGACGGAATCCGGTTGTCCATAGCAACCACAAAAATCCCCAATAAAACCACAATGACTGAAAATATTTTTGCATTAGAAAGTGTTGCATAAAAGTTATCTATAAGAAGTCCTTTCATCTTTTCTCCCCCTTTACGAACAATAACATCATCTCATCAATTGAAACGTGATCTATCACAACTCCTTTGTATTTTCTCTCTGCCTCCTTCCCATTAGGCACTAATACATCAATCTGAAAATCTCGTTTTCTCCAAGCAAGAATATCGGCTGGATCTACTGCAAGAAATTGGCTTTTTCTGCAACGCATAACAGCATATTGATAAACCAACTCATTTTTAGACGCGGTCATAATAAATTTACCATTATGAATAAATGTAATATAATCCGCAATTCTTTCTAAGTCGCTTGTGATGTGTGAGGATAACAATATAGAATGATTTTCTTCCTGTACAAATTCAAGAAAAACATCTAATATATCATCGCGCACAATAGGATCTAATCCACTAGTTGCTTCGTCCAAAATCAACAGACAAGGATGATGTGATAAAGCAGCAGCAATTGCTAATTTCGTAGTCATTCCTTTAGAATATTGTTTGATCTTTTGTTTTGCTGGCAAATGAAATTCTTCTAAATACTTTTGAAACAATGCAGAATCCCACTGTCTATAAAGTCCACTCATGACATGTGACAATTGTTTGGCCGTCCAATAAGTCGGAAAGTTATCCCCATCATAAACAACACCAATCTTTTCTCTGCTGTCTGTATCCATATCCTGCATTTCCTTACCAAACAATTTCACGGTTCCTTTATCTTTTGCAATAGTATTTAAAATACAACCAATCGTAGTCGTCTTGCCTGCACCATTTTCTCCAACAAAGCCCATAATCGCTCCATATGGCAATGAAAAAGAAAGATTATCCAATGTAAAATTTGACTTTGAAAATGTCTTACAAATCTGATTCAATTCCAAAATATTGTCCATATTAATCCCCCATGCCGCCTTCGGCGTCTCAAATTAGCATCCCTCTATTCTTCTGTTTTTCCATTTTCACAAAACACACCCTTTTTATTCATCCTCCCGATAAAATAGAGCTAACAATTCTGTCAACTTTTCAAGAGAAATATTACTCACACGTCCAATTTCGGCCGCTGCCTGCAAATGCTGTTCAGCAATACGCTGTTGTTCCTCCTGATAAAATTCTTTATTTTGTGCTGATACAAAACTTCCTCTTCCAACCGTAGTCTCAATAAATCCATCTCTTTGCAAATCCTCATAAGCTTTTTGGACTGTAATAACACTGACATGGATTGATTTAGCTAACGCTCGCATAGAAGGAATCGCATCGCCAGCCCGCAGTTCCCCACTCATTATCATTGCCTTAACTTGTGATGTAATTTGTTCATAAATTGGCTTATTGGCATTATTGCTAATAATGATTTCCATATCTCATCTTCCTCTATCTCATAGTGTACTTAATGTACAAGTACATTATAACACATATGTGATTATAGTCAATTTCTAAAATAAAATTTTTATACACATTCTTCTTCCAACAATCAAGTTAGAAGATTGATATCTTTTTTCTACTTATGTATTAAATATAGGCATTAAAGTAGGCGGAAAAGCTATTTTAAGAGCTTTCCCGCCTTGATAATATAAATTTATTTTTATTTAGCAACCATAACACAATGAAGTCCCTTTTCTTGCAGAGCCGCTTCCATATCTGATGGTAATGCTAACTTAGCCGTTCTATACCCCTTATAGAAAACCCACTTCTTTTTTCCATTCTTTTTAATAACCTTTACTATTAATTCATATGAATATTTATGTTCTAGTTCCCATGAACTATAATGTAATTCGACATGATCTACCTCATCAAATGGAACGGCGTAAGGTATTCCTGTATTAAGTACAAGATTATTATCCTCAAAGAAAAATGCACCTGCGTTTGATCTATTTTTGTATTTTTTTCTCTGTACAATAACAAAAACAAGAAAAACAATTGGCACACCAAATCCAATAACAATTTGAAAAACACTCCCAATAATATCTATTGTTCCCATTTCAATGCCTCCTCTTCTACCTTGTTGCTTGCAGTCATTATAGCACAGTCTGTCTGTATTGTCTATATTCCTACTCTCTCAGATTTGACTATTACATACAGCTAGAGGATTAATCTGAAAGCAATAATTAGTGATGCTGTTGCATTCTCTTTTGCAATTGTGATATTATATTTTTATTGTAAATTGAAAATAAACTTCCAAAGGAGCCATTATGAAAAAAAGAATTTTATTGTTGTTGTTTTTACTTTCATATAATTTGGTAGCTTGTTCGTCAGAGAAAACTAACCTAAATTCATCATCGGATTTTATCATAGAAAACAAATCAGATGTAGCGGAAAGTATAGAACAATCTACTTCTCAAGATTTGCTTGAGATAGAACAAGAGACAGCGAACAAAACTGAAGATACAAAGAATTTATTTTGTGCACTTGGATTTCCTGTTTTATTACCCGAAAATCCAAATTGGATAAAAAATGTGGAATATAATCAACCTAATGAAAACCGTTTGGAAATTCATTATTACGATGATATTCTAGGTGGTGATTGTGTAATGTTGGCTGATAAACAAATTATATCCGATTTATTAACTACTACTACATTCGATGAATCGGCAGAAGAAACATGGACAGGCAAAACTGCTTCTGGACAAATAATCTATGTCAAGGTCCAACATTCTATTGATGATAAAATTGTAATTGCTACTTGGGAATACAATCATTATAAATTCGCTATTCAAGCAAATATATTGAACGATATGACAGATACAAACTCCATTCCTAAAGTAGCATGTTATATTATTGGTAACTTTGAAACATAATGAAACCTTTTTTGTATAATCTATCTTTTATAGAAGAACACCTTACCTCTATTTTCGCCTGATCTTATGTTTCACTTTAATAATATATGCAACACGAAATAAAAAGCCTAGAAAATCTAGGCTTTTTACAAGCGATAGACGGGGCTCGAACCCGCGGTCTCGACCTTGGCAAGGTCGCGCG
>CAJUHQ010000068.1 GCA_910586095.1 uncultured Lachnospiraceae bacterium
ACTTAATAGTTCTTAGGCAGTGTCTTTTGCTGCCTTAGAACTATTTTTCACACTAACTCCCATCTGCCCGCTTTAGCGGGCACTCCAATCAGGATGCGTGAAATTTTTATTTTTCACGCTAATCTCCCATGCCACTTTTGCGACTCAAACAAAATGTATATTTGTGCTTATAAACTAGTTCCTTTTGACGCCCGTGTGCACTAAGAAGCACCTGTGTGATACAGGTGCTTCTTTCGTATGCACTTGAGAACATTTTGTTCTTAGAAACCTGTCCTTGTGCGATATCTGTCATTTGTCAGATATCGCATAGCTATGTATTACAGTATATCAAAATGTAAGCAAAGTGCAAGTATTGAGTTGCTATTTTTATCATGTTCTGTTACTATTCAGCCATACCCATTTCATGTCGGGCATCCGCCCTATAAAATCGACTATACAAAATGCCTTATGCGAGCAAGCTCCCAACAGCATTTTGTATATTCAATTTTGCATGGCTGAACTATTACCATGTTCTACTTATCGTAAATGATTAATACTACTTTTTTATTCATGTCTTAAAGCTTCAATTGGACTTAATTTTGCGGCTTTTCGTGCTGGATAAATTCCAAAAAAGATTCCGATTAGGGAAGAAAATGCGGTTGCGCTTAACACTACCTTTGGGTCTACTACTGCCTGAATGGTTCCCATTCCTGTCGCACTAGCTATGCTACAGACTCCCTTTGCTCCAAGTACCCCTAACACAATTCCCACAAAACCTCCAATTAATGTAATAATGACTGCCTCCATCAAAAACTGGAACAAAATAGAACCTGTCTTTGCTCCTAATGCTTTTCGTATGCCAATCTCCTTTGTTCGCTCTGTGACAGATACCAACATAATATTCATGACACCAATACCACCTACAATCAAAGCAATGGCAGCAACCAGCATAATAAAGATTGTCACATAATTTAGTACACTGCTAATCTGATCGATCTGACTAGCCATATCATATACTTGTATAACTTCTTTACCGCGCACATTGTATCGTGCTTCTAAGAGATTCTTTGCCTGTTTTGAGACACTCTCTATATCTTCTGACGACTCACAAAACAGAAAAAAGGAGTTAAATTTTTCTGTATAAAATCCATAGGCTGATTCTAAAACGGTAATCGGTATTTCCATCTCCACTTCACCAGAGTTAAATACCATGTTTTTTGCTGCTGAATCATTATCCTTGCGAATACCGACAATGGTATATTCCTGAGTTATTCCATACAGAGTCATATTGACTTCTAGTCCAATCACATCTGTGGAACCAAACAGTTTTTTGGCGCTACGCTCTGTAATAACACATACCTTACTGCCTCTTTGACACTCATTTTTTGTAAAGTAGCGCCCACGCGCGAGTGGGGCAGTATTATAATATTGCATGTACTCATTTCCAAACGTCGGTGCTGCGGTAAAAGTTCCCTTGTTGCTTTGAGCAGAACCAGTACTAAACATCCATAAATCGGTTGCGCCTTTTACATGATCTACTTTTTCAATAATGGCATCTAGATCATCATCTGTAAACATTACTGCGTCTCCACCTTCAACAGATGAATCGGCATAAAACTGAACATATCCTCCTATTAGATCATCAAGCTGGCCACTAATACCCGATTTAATACCATTTCCTGCCGATACGATTAAGATTACGGAAGAAATACCAATAATGATACCTAACATCGTTAGAAAGGAGCGCCCCTTATTACTCTTAATATTCATCAGGGCTATTTTAATATACTCTATAACTCTCCCCATTCCTATTTACCCCTCTGTATTTGTGGGTGCCTGCCATACCATTACAGACATTCCTTCTGACAAATCAACTCCCATTGCTGAAGAAATTACAATTTCATCTCCCTCTGATAAACCTTCTACTATTTGTATAT
Organism: uncultured Lachnospiraceae bacterium; assembly: GCA_910586095.1. Lineage (GTDB taxonomy): Bacteria > Bacillota > Clostridia > Lachnospirales > Lachnospiraceae > COE1. The sequence goes on from CAJUHQ010000068.1 coordinate 1,917, forward strand.
ACATCTCTGAGGAAATGCCTGTTTTGATATATTTCTTTACCAGCACTCCATTTTCAACAATATAGCAAAATTCACCATTATTGTCCACATTTACAGCCTCAACAGGAACTTGCAATGCATTGCTCTCACTTGCAGTCAAAATATTGATCTTTGCCTCAATCCCAAGATAAATATTATCATCTGGATTGTTAATATGTACTTGAGCTGTCACCATAGGAGTTCCCGAAGAATTTTCCTCTGCCATATGATATATTTTGGAGACTGTTCCATCATAGATTTTGCCTGAAATATCAATGGTTGCTTTCTGTCCTATTTGAAGAACTTCTAGATCATATTTGGATGCCTGAAATTCTACACAAATTTCTTCAAAACTCTCCAAAACAATCAATTTAGTTCCTTCCTGCACTGGAGCCCCTTCCACCGTATCCAGCTCAGAAACTACACCATCAAACTCTGCTACAATACCATTTAATACTGCATTATACTTTTTTCCTGCATCCTCATTGACTAACTGTGTTTTTTGTTTGTTTAGCGCAAAACTAGCCATCTTATCCCCATTCATAATAGATGCTTCTGCACTAGCCTTGTCGCTTTTGGCCTCGGCCAATTTTGTCTCACAATCAGCCAAATCCTTCTTTGCCTGTGTCAACAAGTCCTCCCATCCATAATCAGTCTTGTAATCTGACAACAGATTCAACTCATTGTTTAGTTGATTGAGTTCGTTTTGTTTATCTGTCTTTTTTCGCAAAAGGCCTGACATGTCTGTGTCTTCATTTGGTGTCTGAATAGCAAGATCATAGTTGTTTATTTCTTTCTCAATACTATAAATTTTTGCATACAGATCTGCCTTTCTCAATGCTGTCACATCTGTAATACCATTAGTAAGTTGTTCTATGTAGGCTTCATAATTGTCAATATCTTGTTCTAATTCTATGATTGCGACTTCTGCAAGTGCCAGCTTTTGCTGTTGTTCCTGATTGAATTCTATATTAGAATTGTAATCCGCTGCACTAATGCTAACTTCCAGTTCACTTTGACGTTTCGCGTAAGCTACTGCTTCGTCATCAAAACAAATCAAGATATCGCCTGCTTTTACAATATCACCTTTTCCGACTTCTATTCCTTCTACTTTTGCGTCCGCAGGCGCAAAAAATGTCTTTGTATTTTCAGCCTTAACTTTTCCACTTGTGTTTAATTTCGTTTCAATTTCTCCTGCAATAACCTTGTCTGTATAGACTAGCACTCCTGGACTCGTGCTCTTTGACATATTATTGAGGAACAAAACAGCCACAAGTACAATTGCAACTGGAATTGCTATCTTTAACCATTTCTTTTTTCGACGTCTAGTTTTCTTCGCCCCTTCTGCACCTTTTTCGCTCTTACTCATTGTTTGTTTCCTCCATTACACTTTTTTCGTTCATTTTTATTAACTCTACTCCTTTCTTTGCATGTTGATTATCCAAAACGATTGTTTGTTTGGTATCTGACACAATCTTTCCATCACTGATATTAATCACGCGATCTGCCCGAGCTGCAATCTCATTGTCATGTGTAATTAATATTACAGTTCTACCCTCTCCATGCAGTTCTCTCAAAATCTGCATAATCTCCTGTGTAGATTTGGAATCAAGATTACCAGTTGGTTCATCTGCTAGAATAATAGGTGGGGCCTGTGCAATCGCTCTTGCTATTGCCACTCTCTGTTGCTGTCCACCCGACATCTGTGCAGGTTTATGGTCAATTCTATGCTCAAGTCCTACTTTTTCGAGCGCTCTCAAAGAAAGATCTTCCCTCTGTCGTTTTCCTACTCCCCTATAAATTAGTGGAAGCATCACATTCTCTAATGCAGTAAGATTTTGAATGAGATTAAAACCTTGAAAAATAAAGCCTATTTCTCTGTTTCTTACATCGGAAAGTTCATTGTCATCCATATCAGACACATCAATACCATGAAGTGTATATGTCCCACTAGTAGGAATATCCAGACATCCCAACATATTCATAAGCGTAGATTTTCCTGAACCAGAATGTCCTATAATTGCCACAAACTCTTTTTCGTATATGGTAAGATCTATCCCATCAAGGGCGCGAACTTCATTCTCGCCTGGATTGTATATCTTCTCCATTCCCTCAATCTCGATCAGAATCTCTTCTGCTCTATCCTCTACTATTTGTTCCATTTTTGTTCCCCCATTCTTGCCAAGACTTGGCGAATTTGTCCCCTCATACCATACCATTTTCACCTTTATGACATATTTACTCTTTAACTATTTTAATTAATCACTATTTTTATAAACATTCTTTAGAAATTCCTTTCTTCTTTAATAGAAAATAGAAACTATTTTAGCTTTTTTGACAACCCTGATTCAACTTCTATCATAGGTATACACGAGAGTCCTCTTACAACAATTATGTGTATTTTGCTGAACATATCACCATAAATAATCCTATTATTTAATAAACAACCATCCCTATATAACGATCATTTACTTGTGATATTGAATTTATCATATCACTAGATATTTGATTTGTCTTTAATATTTTCTTAATTTTAGATTAATTTGTTGAAGCTAAATATTTAATAAAATAACATGTGTTTTCATGTATTTTTTATTAAATATTCTATAATACTCTATAAAATTCTATAAAAAAACAACAAATTCTTCTACATTTCTAATAGCATATAAAGTCTCTTGATGTCTAAAGACTATTTACCTAAAATACACAAATTGTAAGGCATCCTCAAATCTATCTTCTCGTAAAACAATATTTAGATATAACTTTATCTACGAATCTACCACATAAACAGCTTTGAAAATACATTCTATATTATATGTCCTTATATCCTAAAAATAAATACTTTTTTGGTAGCATTATTTCCCTCTATAGGTAATAGCACTAGATTCTGCTACCCTTTACAAAATTTGTTGTCATACATTTTGTCATTATGACAAATATTTTTCTATTGTTCCCTGTTCTATAATCTTTTTTCCCAACAAGGTTATTGCCTGTCTTGGACAAATATTGACGCAGCGATAACACATTGTACATCTACTTTTTGTCTTTGCTTTATCCTGTTCTATAATGATATTATTCATAGGACACTGTCGTACACATTTGCCGCAACCAATACACTTTTGTGAAGAAATTTTAACATGATCTGTATAGTGTTTTGTTTTACTCCAAAAATACAATCGCTGCCCAAACAAGCCAGCTAAGTGATACCACCAGCCAATTCCTTCTTGAGGAATTTTTCCATCTTTTATATAAATAACTGCATTTTCTATCTTTCTTTCTGCCTTCTTTACAAGTGCCTTATTTTTTTCGGTAGAACGCTTCAATACTTTTTCATCTGCTATACTATCTGGCATTTGTACATGCAATCCACCAACAATTTGCGCCCCATATCTATGCAGATAACGGCCCAACATACCTGCTCCATCTCCACTAAACAATCCCATTGTTGCAATCACAAATATTTTCTTATCTTGCCATATATTCCTGTTATCATCAATAAAATCTTTTACTATTTTAGGAATATTACTGTATTGTACAGGATAACTAAAAATAATTTTGTCATTATTTTTGATATAACCAACTATCGTTTTATCTTCTATTGCATACAATTTTGCTGTTTTATCTAACTTGTCAAGAAAAATTTGTAACGCATATCGAGAATTTCCAGTCCCACTAAAATATATCCCCACCATTTGTACTCTCCTATTTTTGTTTACCTTTTATCAGATATAACTATAGCACTTCCAATAAAATTTACAATGATATTATCATAGCTCATTTTTTGATTATTTTTGCGAATAGTTCTACATAACTGCCACTTTCTTTGATATGTACTTTTTTGTGCATACTTCATTGTATTTTCCTCCAATCTGAATTTTTGGAAATGTAAAAGTCCAGCTTAACAACGCCCACACCAGAAATGATCTTGCGCCATATTTCGACAAAAAATCTGCAATATGAGCGTTTACCTTAAAATCTTATGAAATAAAATAAAGCCAATGCGCTGTGATTTTGTTTCACAAGTTCATCGGCTCTGCGATAACCATTATTTTCAAATTTGTTACTTCAATCAATGTTTTCTGTCTATATTTCGGACAGTAAAGAGGATGATTTATTTGCGTTGTTTTCAAAAATCGGCTCAATATATGGCTCAAGCAAGTCTATTTCAGCATAATAACGAAGTGTTTTTGTTGATACCTTGCATATATTTGAAAATTCTCCAATTGATAACATAGTCATCCTCCTTGTCATTACCCATATGTATAAAAAAAGAGGCTGGTGCAACGTGGTGCAACAGTCTCTTTTTTATATTATATGATTGTTTATATTATCTTATTTATGTACTCTTGCCCTCACCTAATCTGCGTCAACACAAATTATAACGCCTTCTATGCTTCCTTTGCCAAATCCGACTTTTTGGCTGGTTCGTAAGCTGCCTTGAGTATGGGACTTAATGGTTTATATAGCATAAATGTCAAAACAGAAACACCTACTCCCTTTATTAAATTTAATGGTGCTACACAAAAAGCTACAAAGGTAAATACATTGGTGACATTTGCATTGAGTGCTGTTCCCATCGCAATCAGATTATCAAGTGACATTCCATACATTACAGCAAAAGTGGGTAATAGATAAATGGCATTGAAGAGCGTACCAAAAATAGACATCACGATGGTTCCCACCGCACTTCCTACAATTGCGGTTGCCTTTTTCTTCTTTATATGATATAGAATTGTCGCTGGTAATATCATTGAACAACCCACACAGAAATTAGAAAGTTCTCCCACGAAAGCAGTGCTGGTTGGCTTAAACAATAACTTAATCAAAATCTTAACAAACTCCGTTAATACTCCTGCCACTGGCCCAAATGCAAACCCACACAAAAGTACTGGAAGTTCACTCATATCAATTTTGTAAAAGCTAGGCGCAAAAGGAACTGCGATATCAAAGAGTATCAGTATCCCTGCCACTGCCGAAAACATTCCAATCATTGCAATCTTTTTGGTGGTCAAAATCTTCTCTGTTGTGTGATTTTTCCGTGCGATCAACCGTTCTGCTAGAACTGCCACCATAACTAAGATCGCTACCAATCCTAGAAACTCCAGCACAAATGTAACATTTTCCAAAACGTTCTTGATTAAAGTACTCATTTTTAAATCTCCTTTTTGTTTAAATCATATTGACTGTTAGGAAATTCTTCTTTGTGGTGGTTTTAGCAATAGATGCAGTATTGTCTGTCAACATCAAAAAGGAGTCCAAAAAAGCAAACACTTCTTCGAGACTCCTACTGCAATCCATTAACATTTCCAATCTTCTCTCATCCAGACTATACTGTCGGTTATGGAATCACACCATATCAACCGCTTGCGCGGGTCGCGGACTATACCGCCGGTAGGGAATTTCACCCTGCCCCGAAGAATTTTCTATTTTGTTTACTGTTTGATAATAGCACAAAATAGCTTGAAAAGCAAGACTTTTTGTGTATTTGGTAGTTATCTTAATATGGTTTATGTATGCCCTATTAAAAACTGTTTTTTCCGCTTGTTATACTCAATGCAGATAAAAAAGCTTCAGTGCATGAATAAAAAAGCATTTCTCTATTTGATATAACGAACGATTTCACCAAGCACAAGACCAAATTGATTGAGTACTATAATAAAATAAGTTCCAAGCTAGAAGAAGCAGAACTTAATTACAAAATAATGTACGATATTCTTCATAATCTACAAACTCTTGTGTTTGATCTATATATACAATTGTATGTTGTAAATCGTAATATTTTTGTAAATATTCAATTTGTTTTTCATCAAATATTGTTCCTTCTAAATTTGCTCCTATGAAATTTGCTTTAAACAAATTTCTGTTTAAATCTGCTCTGCCTAAATCTGCTCCTCTTAAATCTGTTTTTCTTAAATCTGCTCCAATGAAATCTGCTCCTCTTAGATCTACTTCTTTTAAATCTGCTTCTCTTACATCCGCTTCTCTTAAATTTGCTCCAATTAAAATTGCTTTTCTTAAATCTGCTCCAATTAAATTTGTCCGTCTTAAGTCTGCATCACTTAAATTTGTTTCGTTTAAATTTGTTTTAATTAAATCTGCCTTTCTTAAATTTGCTTTTCTTAAATCTGCTCCTCTTAAATTTGTTTCAGTTAAAATTGCTTCGCTTAAATTTACTTCGCTTAAATTTGCTTTTCTTAACTTTACTTCTTTTAAATTTGCTCCAATTAAAATTGCTTCGCCTAAATTTGCTTTTCTTAACTCTACTTCTTTTAAATTTGCTCCAATTAAAATTGCTTCTCTCAAATTTGCTCCGTTTAAATGTGCTCCGCTTAAGTCCGCTCCGCTTAAATTTGCTTTTCTTAAATCTATTTTTCTTAAATCTGCTCCTCTCAAATTTGCTCCTCTTAAATTTGCTTCTCTTAAATCTGCTCCTCTTAAATCTAATTTAACTAAATTTAACTTCATTAAATTAGTATCAAATAGGTTGGGATACATTTTTATATAGTAAACAATTTTTTTATCAAATTTAAAATAATTTTTCTCCCACAAATGTATGATTTCAAGCATATTTGTAAATATTCTTAATTCACAATCAATTACATTTCTATAACATTTTCCTGTATGATAAGTCATACCATCTTTTAACATCAAAGTAAATGTATCATTTACTGTATCAACTTTATCTCGTAAATTACCACTTCTAATTCTATATTTCAAAAATTCAAGTATTTCATCTGATAGTATCCGCCTTGAAAATAATTCTCCCAAAATACCAGCTGAATCAATTTCTGCTGTATTTTCTTCTTTTAATACTATCTTATCAATTACTTTATAAATGTACTCTGCTATAAAGTATTCATATATAGATTTATGAATAAACTCTATGTTTGCTGATGTATTTTCAAATAAATGTTTAATTGGAAATTCTAAAATACTCACAGCTCTTCCCTGAAATAATAATTCAGGTATTGTATATTCATTTCTCGAAAGAACTAATTCATCCTTTTCAAACATCTTACATGCAACCGCTCTTAAAAATTCCAGATAACATATTATATTATCTGAATTTCTCATAATTTGTGAACCACTATCATATTCGCAAAACTTATCAAATATACCTCCTTCTTCGGCAAAAATACGGTTATATAGCTCGGGCTTCGTAGGATTTTCACTAATATCTATATTAGACATAATAGCCATATACAATATTACGGGTATCCCCAAAACTTCTAAATTAGTCTTTACTTTTTCTTTTTTTGCAAGACCATCACCAGAAATGATCTTACAAAATCGGTCTACTTTTTCTATATCAAACTTTTGAATTTCTATTACATTTGCAAAATAATGTATATCAATATAATTAATTCTTGAAGTAATGATACATTTACAATTTTCAAAATCTTTCATATCATTTAGAAAATCATTAAGTACTCTATTACGAACATCCAATGTTTTCATTTCATCAAATCCATCAAGAATAATTGTTTTACTCTCTAGCTCTTTTCTCTTACACCCTCCTGTAATACAAATTGCTTTCAATAATCCATTTTCTAACTCTTCTTTGTCCCAATCACGAAATCTCAAAATAATAATACTACTATCATTCCTATACTCATTTGCAATCCATGAAACGATACTTGATTTTCCCATCCCTGGTACACCTGCAATAAGCATGGTCGTGGTTTTATTATATTGTACAAATTTTCTTATTATATTATCTAAAATATCCCCCCTAGCAAACCCTATTTTTTGATTCATTTTATATATTTCATAGTCTGGCGTAATAAAAGCATCTGATAACGTCACAGGGCTTTCATCATTGTCAAGATGAAGAAAGAGCCTACTGTTCCAACTATCTATATACTGTTGTTTCATATTATTTTGAAATTCATTATATTTGTCACTTGTATTAGAAATTTTTTCATTACGGTTGTATTGAACTGCACTAACTTTTGAATCATTTTTAGCAATAATAACTTGTGCTCCATCATGAACATTAATCTCTACTTTATTTACAATATCCTCTTCCATACCTATTCCTCTAATGAATAAATGGTGTAATATAATCCACTAATTTCTGTAAGTTATCTGCTAAAGTCGGTATTCCATTTGCAATAGTAAACATTGGTGCAATTACAGTCAAATAACTTCTTAGCCTACTCACTTTTGGTTCTGGTTTTTTTAATTCTTCATCTGCCATCTCTACTATATCTTTAATTTGTTCTGCGTCTTCTTCTTTCAAATGTGATAAGTTGTCTATAATTCCCTTCATAATAGTATCTAATTCATTTGCTGGTACTCCATTATTCTGTGTTACATATATCGTTGCGTTATCTTTTGCTATACTTACTTGCCCACCGTTCACATTAAATGTTGTAGTATCATTCATCTTTTTTATTTCTCCTTCATCACAAAAATATTTAGTTTTTATTATAATATCATCTTAGTTATATTTCAATTTACCTATAGTTCATAAATCAACAGGTAATTATTTGTAATTTTGCAAAAATAAAGCATATCAGATAAGTCCTCCTTATCTAATATGCTTTATAATCATCTTTCTATTGTCCTACTATCTTATATCTCTTCTTGCCATCTGTCATGATGGAATAAACACCCGTTCTTTTATTCCCATCCAACATTGTATGATTCTTTATGCTACTGCTACTTTACTTTTAGATAATAATTTTATTTCTTAAAATCAAACTGTACTAGTTTTTTCCCATTAGGTAATGCCTGTTCTTTTTTATCTATCAAAAAATACCCTATATTCTTCAAAACAGCTATCAATTCATCTTCTTGTATTTTATGATGCACATTGTTTAGGCCATCAAAAACATGAATATATGGGGAATCCGAAACAAAATTGTCATCCATATTGACTTGGATAATGCATGATACATACAATGGACTACTTTGAATAACTACATTTTTGAAATTTTGATACCCAATATATTCTATTAGCAAGTTAGCTATAACCATATCTGCATGGGGAAGATCTATGTTTTTGTCAGTCAAATCTACACAGATACATTCCAATATTTGGGATAAGTTTTTGTACCTCTTTGCACATTCTTCCAAATACTTTTGATTAATATCTATACCATATACCTTATGAATCTTTTTTGTGTCAATATGTTCTAAACCATTACCACCTGCAACCCCTAAAACTGTAACCGTCTTTATTGCATATAGGCTAAACTGATTTTTCATCATATTCTTTAGCGTTTGAAGTTGCATGACTGAATCTAATTTCATATGATTTTCATAATCTGACAGTTCAATCTCTTCCCACGGATTTGTCACTTTTAGCCTCCATACTACACCTATTCTTTATTATCTATGCTAAATGCACATACTTTTCATTTTGGTCCTTTGTAACAATATATGCAATCCTAATTTGATTACTGCTAGGAACTTATTATGGTTACTATACATTAGATACGATAATAGAACAAGTATACGACAAGACAATTTTTTTGCAACTAAATTTTCCCTTAATTAAAAGCCCTAACACAGCCGTTTTTACAATCTACTCTCAATGATATTACACAAACTATAACAAAAATGATTTATCCGTTTGCAAATTGAAGTTTAATCCCACCAACAATAATATCTAAAATAATTATTATAAGATAGCTTTGTACTTGGAATCAACTCCCCATTCTTGCCAATAAGAAACGTAGGTTGCGAAAAATCCGTCTCTTCTCCAATATCACTTGGAAATAGATCTTTTGACTCATTGAAAATTTGCTTTATTTCCATAAGCGACAATTTGCTAAAAATAATCAGGGTATCTGCATAAATAAATTGCTCACTAGTATTTTCTTCAAGTCCATAGACTTGCACAAACACTTTTGCGTTTTCATCAATGCTAAGTAAATTTTCAATGAGATCAATATATCCTTGTTTCCCTTCAAGCTGCTCACATGAAAAATCTGTAAAATCATCTGTAGGATCTAAGAAATCCTTATATGAAAACCAATAATTATTTGTATAGTTTTTGTTATTCTCATCCACTTTTAATAATGTTAAAATAGTGCCTTTTTGTTGATTATCCATATGGTTTGTCCCTGAAATTCCAATTACTATATGTACTACTTATCATTTTCTACCACTCATAAGGCGTATTTTGATATACGTAATAATCTAACCAATTGGTATAAAGGTTATTGCAGTGTGACCGCCATTGCAAAGGCGGTTTTTGAGTTGGATCATCATTGGGATAATAATTTCTTGGCATATGTATAGAAAGACCTTTTTCTAAATCGCGCTTATACTCTGCATCTAATGTATAACGATCATATTCTGGATGGCCATTCACAAAAACTTTTTTGCCATTTTCAGCATACGCAAGAAAAATCCCTGCCTCTGGAGACTCTGCGAGCACTGTAATCGAATCGCACTGATGAATTGTGGCAGCAGGTGTTTCTGTGTGACGGCTATGCGGTGCGAAAAAATAATCATCAAAACCACGCACTAGCGGAACTTTTCTGTTTTGTACCTTATGAGAATACAATCCAAATAGCTTTTCAGGCAATAGACGCTTCTGAATACCATAATAGTGATAAAATCCTGCTTGGGCTCCCCAACATATATGAAATGTAGATGTCACATGATCCTCAGCCCAATCCATAATTTCACATAGCTCTCCCCAGTAATCAACCTCCTCAAAGACAAGATCTTCCACTGGCGCGCCTGTGATAATCAAACCATCAAACCTTCTATTTTTAATATTGTGAAACGTAGTATAAAAATGATTCAAATGATTTGCAGATGTATTGAGAGACACATGGCTTGTAACCATCAAAAAAGTTACATCTACCTGCAAAGGCGTATTAGATAACGCACGCAAAAGTTGCAGCTCCGTATCCTGCTTAACTGGCATCAGATTTAGGATACAGACCTGCAACGGCCTAATATCCTGATGAATCGCGCGATTTTCATCCATCACAAATATATTTTCGTTTTCTAATATCTCTTTTGCTGGTAGATCATTTTGTACTTTTATAGGCATTTTGCTAACTCCCCTCTGATCGTCCTATGGCTGGATTTCCAGATATTCCTTTATAAATTGCTCTTCTGTGACAATGGGCACATTCAACTCTTTTGCCTTTTTATTTTTGGAAGAATTGGATGTATTGTCATTGTTAATAAGGCACGTGGTCTTAGCCGAAACACTTCCAGCTACCTTTCCTCCCTTTTTCTCAATTAAATCTTTTAGCTCATTTCGGCTGCCAAAATGAGTAAGGCTACCTGTCACAACAAATGTTTTTCCATCTAATGTTTGACTAGCTTCGTCAATCTCTTCTTTTTGTATATGAACCTCTCTCAAAAGATTGTCAAACTGTTCACTATTTTCACTGTTGGCAAAATAGTCTACAAAGGCTCTCCCAATCACTTCTCCAATTCCATCAATCTCACTAAGTTCTTCTATTGTGGCACGACGCATAGCATCCAAATCATATTTGTAATACTTGCAAATCACCTTAGCATTGGCAAGTCCAATATTAGTTATTCCTAAACTATATATCAATTTGGGAAGCTCCACTGTTCTAGCTACTTCTATACTATCTATTAACTTTTTGTAAGAGCGTTTGCCAAAACCTTCCATTTCGACAATTTTTTCTTGATATTGATCCAGATGAAAAATATCCTGGTATTGATGCACAAATCCCTGAGCGATAAACTTTTCTAGAGTAGCTTCAGACAAGCCATCAATATTCATAGCATCACGACTCACAAATAGCGTAAATGCCTTGATTTTCTTGGCATCACAAGAGGGATTGGTACAATATAGCGACTGTACTTCATTCACTGCTCTAATCTCAGTAGCTCCTCCACATACTGGACATACATGTGGAATCTCTATTGTTCCACTGCATGTAAGATTTTCTGCTATCTGTGGAATAATCATATTGGCCTTATAGACTGTAATAGTGTCTCCAATGCCGAGTTGTAATCCCTGCAAAATGCTAATATTATGGACAGATGCACGGCTGACAGTAGTTCCTTCAAGTTCCACAGGCTCAAAGATTGCCACTGGATTTATAAGTCCTGTACGGCTTGCACTCCACTCAATCTCTTTGAGTGTTGTCTCTCGTATCTCATCAGCCCACTTAAATGCGATAGAATCGCGTGGGAATTTTGCTGTGCGTCCTAATGAGCGCCCATATGCTATATCATCATACGTCAGCACTAAACCATCTGAAGGCACATCATAATCCTGAATCTTCTTCTCGTAATCTGCCACTGCATCTACAACCGTGTCTGCTTGTACCTTCTGATACTCTACAATATCAAAACCCTGTGCTTTTAAAAACAACAATTGCTTTTCACGCGAATTTTCAAAGTCTATTCCTTCTGCCCTAACAAGAGAAAATGCAAAAAATCGAACGTTTCGCTCGGCTGTAATCTGGTTATTTAGCTGTCTAACAGAACCCGAACACAGATTGCGTGGATTTTTATATTTGGCATCTACATCTTCTATCTGATTATTAATCTTCTCAAAATCTGTGTATGTGATAACAGCTTCCCCACGCAATATCAGTTCACCCTCATGCTGGATGCGCAGTGGAATATTTTGAAATACTTTTGCATTGTTTGTAATTACTTCTCCAACTTCACCATTTCCACGCGTAACTGCTTTTATCAACTCTCCCTTTTGGTATGTGAGTACAATTGTAAGACCATCTAATTTCCAACTAAGCAATCCATCTTTGTCGCCAAGCCATGTTTTGAGTTCATCGCGGTCTTTCGTCTTTCCAAGTGAAAGCATTGGACTTTCATGAGCCTCTTTAGGAAGCTCTTCAACTGCCTCGTAACCCACATTTATAGTAGGGCTTCCAGAAAGCACCATCCCTGTCTCTTGCTCTAATGCCACTAGCTCGTCATATAACCGATCGTACTCTAGATTGCTCATAATCTCTCTATCCTGAGCATAATACGCCTTTGAAGCCTCTCTAAGCTTCTCCACTAGTGCTTTCATCCTATCTTGTTTTGTATGATTATGTACTACTTCATTTTCTATTTCCATACTAATCCTCCATTCTTATCAAAGTCTGCGAATTTGAGCGTCAGCACAATATTTGCAAAACGAACAAGTTCGTTTGTGAAAAATTTAGTTTTCACATTAACTCTCATATCAAGATGTGTGAAATTTTCGTTTCACATATTAACCTATACTGTCAACAATCCACAATTTTAAGCCTGTCTCAAATTTTTAATCTACCTTCATGTCTTAGAACTATTCAACCTTATTGTTGAATGGTTTTATATAATGTCTCAAGCTCCTCTCCTGTAATCTCACGATAGGAGCCACTCTCTAATGTACCTAACTGAATATTAATTACGCGAATACGAGTAAGGACTTTCACATGATATCCAAAGTATTCACACATGCGCCTAATCTGACGATTGAGTCCTTGTGTGAGAATAATCCGAAAGGTGTCCTTTTCTGTCCTTACTACTTTGCATGGTCGTGTTGTCTTTTCTAACTCTTGTAAATACACTCCTTTTGCCATGCCTGCAAGAAACGCCTGTGTGATAGGTTTATCCACTTGGACAACATACTCTTTTTCATGTTGATTGGAACTTTTCATCATCTTCTGTATTAAATCACCATCGTTTGTCAAAAGTATCAATCCGCTCGAATCCTTATCAAGACGCCCTGCATATGTAACACGTACTGGATAGTTTAGCGCCGCGACAATAGTTTTATCAGCATGCCTGTCGCGCTCTGTACACACAATACCTACAGGTTTATTATATGCTAGTACCACCTTTTGCATCACAGCTTGTACGGGCTTGCCATCCACTTCAACCCTGTCATATGCCTCTACTTGCATCCCATTTACAGCAATCTGACCATTAATACTCACTCTGCCCTGGAGAATTATTTTGTCTGCATCCCGCCTTGAACAGATTCCACACTCTGCAAGATATTTATTCAGCCTGACCATACTGTTTTGCCCTTTCTACATACTTTATCATTCTTGGAGACGTTGGTTGTCTCCTCAGAATGATTTTACCCTAACTGTTCATGCTGCCAACATCATCGCGAATAGTTTCTTCTCTGCATTATAAAAACTGCTTGAGTGTCTCAATCGATTTTTCCTCAAAATCCATCAACTCTTGTGCCACTTCCATAGAAGTATTGCCAGAGTTTTGATGATGATTGATTGATCTCCACATACTTGTCAGTCCTCTATTGCTCCCCTGTATCATCAGCTCTGCAATCTTGCTGGTGCTATTGTTGGTCAACGTATTCATCTGAATAGCACCCTTAAGCATTAGATCTTGTACTACACTTGCATGATACCCTTGTGCTTTCTCATTTTGTAGTCGATCTGTCGCTTTATTTTGTATGACAGAATAAAGCAGTCGTTGATGCGAAAGCTCATCGAAAAGTGTATTATCATGTACTTTCTCTGATATTGTATCGATCGCTTGGATTGCCATGCCAGTATTTCTCTGAACCTCTTTTAAGATCTCCTGATCGTCTTTTCTCATAGCTATGCCCTCCATCCATATTTGAAAGTCACCCTCTTTCAAACTATTTATTACCATCATCTCAATGACTTATACAATTTTTCCTGTCTTTGAGTGACTTATTAGGATAGCTATAGTGTTGCCTATTTCAGATGCCTTATACTATTTTGATTAGGACTACATTTGAATATCTGTGTCCTCATGTATAGTATCCTCTACCTCTCCTGTCAGATGTTCGATCGTTTCCTTTTTATCTTCATGTTTTTCATCGGTCTTTTCTGTACTTTTCTGGGTATATACGGAAGAGATTGCCCCCTCCTGCGATTGAATATGTTCAGCGTTTTGAGTATGTTCAAATGGATATACAACTCCCCACTGTGCTCGAAGCACATCCATCTGTTTCATAATGCGCAGTGTCTCTGCATGTGGCATTTCCCAACACTCAATCTCTCCTTTTTCAATAGCCTCTAAACAAGAGTACACTTCATATTCATAACCTGTAATTTGTTTGGGGGCTTTGATCGATTTTATAGCCTTATAACTTCCATCATACACTGTGACAGAAGCAAAGTTATTGATATTCTCTACTACAATATATCCATTAGTGCCATAAATCACGCCATTTCTATCACTCATTCCATTCATTGTACTGCTAAGCACTGCCATTCTTTTGTCCTTATATACAATGGTAATGCTCTCTGACGCATCTACTCCTGTATCTGTAAGCGTACACGAAGATTCTATCCTTTCGATCTCTTTTCCAAACATCATTGCTGCAAAATTTAATGTATATACCCCCAAATCCAGCAGCGCACCTCCTGCTAATGCTGGCTCTATCAACCTTTGCTTGTTTGCGATTGTATATCCTAAATTAGCCGTGAGCATAACAGGCTCTCCTATAATGCCAGAATTCAACACACTTCTTATCGTAGCCAACATAGGCATATACCTTGTCCACATCGCCTCTGCCACAAACACCTCTTTTTGCCTAGCTAATTCTAAAATTTCCTCTGCTTGTTTTGCATTTGCTGTAAACGCCTTCTCACACAACACATTCTTACCATTTTCTATGCAGAGTTTCATATTGGCATAGTGCTCAGAATGTGGTGTCGCTATATATACCAAATCAATCTTACTATCAAGCACCATCTCCTCATAGGATGTATAGGCCACTTTAATACCATACTCATTTGCAAACACACGTGCTCTTTGTTCGCTTCGTGATGCTACACCATAGCACTTCACATTCTTCATCTTTTTGATTGTGCCTGCCATGACTCCTGCGATCTTACCTGTTCCCATAATACCAACACGCTTTTGTTTAAACATACTCTTACCATACCTTTCAAAACTAGCAACTATTTGTTCATATTTTAAATACAAATTTTGCCCTTAGTTGTAATTGTGCGCGTCCTATTTGTTGCACACAATTGTACAATCGCTCTAATTTCTACACGTTGTTTTTGTGATTTATCTCTTTTTTACAAATCTGTTTATATAAGGAAAACCCATGCAGCACTCTTGCCACATGGGTCTTTGCCTTCAAACAATATTATAGCTGATATATGTATCGTTTTTCAACGAAAACAGCAAAAATTTTTCTTTATTTTTGGAAAAACTCAGCTTTTACGTAAGCGGCCTGTCCCTGGAAATTAATCTTGTACCATTCTCCTTGCTCCTCGAGTAACTCATATGCCACTCCTGCTTGAGCAGTCCCAAGTCGATCTGAATTTTGATCCGCAGCACTCCTGACATTTACATTAGTCATTGCTGTCACAGAACCAATTGCAGAGGAAGGTGCTTCTTCATTACTTTGCACAGACACGACCTCAAGATAATCGCTTTTAATGTAGGCTTCTTTTCCCTCAAAAATAACCTTACTCCATCCATTGATTCGCTCTTCAATTCGTGTCAATTCTGTGCCTGGCTGAACTCTACCAATTTTGTCAGCCTCCTCACTATCTGACGAACGTACATTTACTGTATCTGTTGTTTTAACCACTTGATTCACTGTTTGATTGGTAAGTGGTTCTTGTATCTCTGTATTTGTTGTGGGTTCTGTGCTTGTTGTATCCTCTGTACTTGTTGTGCCTTCTGTTTCTGTGTTTGCTTCTGTCGCAGGCTCTGACGATGGATCGGTTTCTGCGTCGTTTTGTAGTTCAAGCTGTGCTAACGCCTCACCTACAGATGTCGTAATCTGTTTTGGAAGTTCCTCTAGATACTCACTCAACACCTTATCTGAAGCAACTGCCTCTGTGTAGCTTACATTAATCTTATTGTACAGATCCACCACATCATCTTGATTGGTGACAAGTTTTAGAGCAGCTTCAATATCTGGCTCCATCCGACCATCAATCTTAAGACTTCCATCCGCCTGTGTATAGACATAAAATGCGTTTAAACCTGGTGCTCGCGTATCAATATCTTTGACTTTCAAATCATATGTGACGTACACAAAATAGGAATTCTCCTCTACTCCCGTTTTTGTGTAGCAAGTGACATTTTCATAGGCCTCTATAAACTCGCTCTTCTTCTCATATGTAATCAGATCCACATCAACATTATAATCTCGAAGATTCTTTACTGTGTCAATATCCCCATCTGCCAAGGCTTTGTAAAACTTCTGCATCAAGTCATTGACATTGGCGTGTACATTCTCCTGTAATGGTTCAATATTGAGTACTACAGCTTCTGCCTCGTCTGTCTTTTTCGATCCGATATAGGATATGAGTGCGGCGATTACAATAGCACATGCTGCTGCTGGCAAAAGGATCTTTAATGCACTAACAAAAAAAAGCTTGACATGTTGCAGGGAAGATGCTTGCGGTTCCTTTTTGGGCAAAACAGGTTCTATCTTTTTATCTTTATTTTTAATCTCTTTATTTCTATTTTCTTTATCTTTACTTTCCTTATCTTTATTTTCTTTATCTTTGATTTCCTTATCAGACTTTTTTTCCTTGTCTGATTTCTTTTCTTTGTTGGAATCTGCCTTCTTCTCTAAAATATTTTCCTGTTTGGAAGCAGCCTTCATATCACTTGAATTTTCCTGCTTAGCCTTGTCCTGTTTAGCCTTATCCTGGCGCATTGCTTCCTGCTTTAGCTTCTCCCACTTGGCCTTTTCTTGCTTTGCCGCCTCCTGTTTTAATTTTTCCTGTCGGGCTTTTTCTTGCTTAAACGCTTTTTCTGCCCTAGATGGAAGACGACCATAGTCTGAAATATTCTTAATCTTGTCATGTTGTGGTGCTGAACTTTGTTTATCTTCAGTTTTTTTGCTTATATCCTGGTATGAACTGACCTTATCTTTTCCTTTATCTTTATTATTTTTATTCTCCATCTTTTACTCCTATCTACCATCATTGTATCCTTCAAAAATACTCTGATGCCTAGTGTTATGCCTACTCACATTTAAATAAGACCACACACTAGCTCTACGCGCACTAAAATCACAGCCCATACTATGTAACCGTTTAGCCCAATTGTCAACAACTGGCACTTTTCTCACAAATTGTTTATGTCATCAAAGTGATATATTTGGAAATATGGACAGTAACCGCCAAAGAACTCAACTGCAAACTGAGATTCAAGATTTTTCTGCTGTGTTATGCACAACATAGAAAGTGCACCCGACAGGAATCGAACCTGCATTAAAGGCGTCGGAGGCCTCCGTTCTATCCATTAGACTACGGGTGCATAAAAATAATTGATTACTATGAAAGTCTTTGACTTTCATAGTAAAGATGGCCATGCGGCCCGCCAGACGGCAGGCTGTGCATGATGAAAGTTTACTATGAAAGTCTTCGAATCCTTGCTGTAGGTCTGCGCACGTGCTGCGCTGACCGTATGACGCCAAAATG
>CAJUHQ010000069.1 GCA_910586095.1 uncultured Lachnospiraceae bacterium
AAATTACGAAGTGAGATGGCATACTAAAACACCGGGTGCACCAGAAGGGCAAGGTAATACATGGGTGGTATCCCAGGTTACACCAGGTACTCCAACAGGTCAGGTTAGGACAGAACATATTTTAGTTGGAGATACATGGATTCCAAGGTATCAATGGCAAGATGCCATTAATGCATATAGGAATGGAACAGCGACTCAAGAACAATTACAATTGTTAAAAGACGGACATTGGCAAGCACCATAGAAAGGAACAAGATGGAATTAGTTAATAAAAAATATTATGATGGTTTCGAGGGAGAACCAGAGATTCAGTTTATCTACAAAAAAGGGAATGATACTGAAATTCTTACTATGTGGGAAGGCTATTTTGACCAAATAATGAGATTAATGCTTCCTGATGAGCAGGGGTGGACTGGTTTAGCCTACTGTTATAATATGTACACAGGATGGTATGAAAACAGTCCATGGGTAATAGAGGATTTGCAAATAGCGTTAAAACAGTTCAAATCAATAGATGAGACGAAACTATGTGATGAAGCTGCAGAAATTTTAATGTTATTATGTAGTATACTTAGAGAATCTATATTAAATAGCTATGAAGTTTCTATAGCTAGAGAGTAACGATAAGTGTGATAATGTAACAGATTTGTAACATTTACCTTTATAATTTGTGGAAATGTTCCCGTTGACAATCCAAAATGTCCATGTTACAATGGCACTCACCAGGGGGTATAAGGGGGAGGAAAAATCTTTTCACAACTAAATAAAATACAGTATCAGCGGTATTCCTAAGACACTAAAATGTCATGAAATACCGCTGACTTTTTACCCATTTTTACATGTTAAATAGTTGCATTAGCAGGGAAAAACACAATTGCATACCCATTCGGAACACAACTGCTGTGTAAGCAGATTCCTGTGCTTGGATGGCATCGGTCCACCGCATTATGATTTTTCTCTGTTCATTCGATAAATCCAATTCTTTGAATTGCTGGCTGAGTTCGGTTTCTTTCGTCGCAGCTTCCAGATAATCAGCGTCCTGCTTTATATTTTGGTATACGTTGTTATAAGGTCGTTCTTCCAAGTAATTGAAGAACAGTTGAAAAATATCCAGGTTCATCATAAGCAAATCCTCCTTTCTGCCAACACACAATACCGCAGAAGTCCGAGGCTATCCATTCACAGAATCCAATGAAAATTTGCAGGGAAAATAAAGCAGAATAGACAAAAGTGTATCCATGGCATAAATAATCCCCCAGCCAAAGGAAAAGTTATGCCATGGCAGACAGCCCCCGCCGGCTCTGCCGGTGGGCGTTTCATTGAGTGGTGCCGTGTTTTTGGCACCACTCCTTTAACCTGCACTATTTTCGACCCTGTTCATTTTGGTAGTATCTTAAGAAATTATGTCTCTCACATTTCCCCAACAAGGCTTAAATTATCCATTATGGGCACTACCTCGCCTTCGGTCTTAAAATCGCACACAGGGGCAACCGAGCTCTCACAGAGGCAAGAGAAAGTCGGTTTGTGTGGATGGAAAGTAAAGTTGTGCATTATTACCGTTTTTTCTCTGTTTTGGTCTTTTGGCATAAACGGAAATTTGCAGTTAAAAGCGTCCTTTTGGGAAATGACAAGAAAAAATATGCTCCAAATCAAAAAATTGACTTGCAGACTTTCTTTTTCAGAGTTAACATCACACACCACGAAGGAGAGTTCTTCTGCTTTGTATCCTGTGTTCTGCAGGATGTCCTTAAATCCAGAAACCCAAAAATGGATTGGCTGAACCACCCGTGCCGACCTCGTTGCCAAGTGCGTAATTCGGGGATACTGGCTTATCAGTTGAGGTTGCCTGTATTTTGAAGTCAAAGATTGGAGGAGTTTATGTACGACAAAACAAAGTATATCTACGTGGGGTTAGACCTCCACAAGGAACAGCACACGGCAGTCATCATGGACTGCTTTAACGAAAAACTTGGAGAGATTACTTTTCAAAATAAGCCCTCCGAGTTTGGAAAATTAATCACGAAATGTAAAAAGTATTGCACTGACGGTAAGGGAATTGTCTTTGCTTTGGAAAATTCCTACGGCTATGGAAGGGCATTGGCTGCGTGGCTGATTGAACGAGGGCATATCGTGAAAGACGTAAACCCGGCGTTGTCCTATGCCTACCGAAAGAGCGTACCCCAGTACAAAAAGAACGACAGCTATGACGCACAATGTGTAGCGAGAGTAGCAATCAACGAACTGAATAAGTTACCCGATGCCATGCCGGAGGATATGTACTGGACTTTGAGTCAGCTTGTCAACAGACAGGCAAATTTGAAGACGCACCATATCCGTCTGAAAAACCAGTTGCATGAGCAGGTCTGCGTAGCTTATCCAAGTTATAAGCAGTTCTTTCAGGATATTGGCAGACCCACAGAACTTTACTTTTGGGAGCATTATCCTTCCCCACGGTTGCTGAGAGGTAAGACAGTGGAAGAACTGGCAGAGGAATTAATTCCGGTCAGCCACAATCAGTTTTCTACACGAAAGTGTCAGAAGATACTGGATGCAGTTAAAGCAGACGGAGACACCACAAGGGACTATCAGCCGGAACGTGATGAAATCACAAGGGGTCTGGTGCGTGATGTGCGGCACTATGTCAATCAGCTTGAGGAAGTAGACAAGGCGATTACTAATTTTCTTCCAAGGTTCGGGTGTACCCTGAACACCATCCCCGGTGTCAGCAACACCACGGTTGCAAAACTGCTTTCGGAGATTGGGGACATCAGAAGGTTTCCTAACGCGAACAAGCTGGCGAACTTTGCAGGAATTGCACCTGTAAAATTCTCATCTTCAGGGAAAGGTGACGACAAGCCCTCAAAACAGGGAAACAGAAGATTGCAGGGAACGATTTATTTTCTTGCCATTCAGATGATTCAGCTATCATCCAAGGGCTTGCCGAGAAATCCGGCTTTCTACGCCTATTATCAGAGATTATCAGAGGCAGTTGGCAAGGGGAAAAAGTAAGCCACAGGCTTTGATACTGATTTCCAGAAGGTTAATCAGTATCATCTATGGAATGTTGAAAAACAAGACAGAGTATCGGATGCCAGAAGTACTGGAAAACCGTAATTAAGAAACAGATTTTTGTAGTAAAGACAGAGAAAAGATGGTAAAATTTTAAGCAGTGAAGGCATTGCTTTGGAGAGTGTTGTTTTTTTCAAAGGGAATGGAACTGCTTGGAAAAACATAAGCAGTCAGACTTGATGTCAAGGATGGTTCAGCAGTTAGAGGAACTTTGACTGGTAAGTTGGATGGCTTAACAGCAGCAGAGAAAACCATGGTTAATGATTTGTTGAATGCTGGAAATGATGTAGAAATTATTCCTCGTTCTAATATTCCGGGACAAAAGACACCTGACTTTTTAGTTAATGGTGTTAAGACGGAGTTAAAGACATTAACTGGAACAAGTTTAAATACACCTGTTACCAGAATTCAGGATGGATTTAAGCAAGGGGCAGAAGCGGTAATAATTGATGGAAGAAATACAGGACTTACAATAGATAATGCCAATACGGTGATAGAAAGAGCATTGGGAAAATATGGTGGTGAATTACTGGGCACAGTTGAAATATGGACAATAGAAGGAATTATAAGGAGGTAATAGCATGGCTAGGATGACATGTACTTGTGGAGCTGAATTGAGTAATCATGAAGCTCCCAATGATATTCAATTAAGAGTATATACAGACAGAGAATGGGAGGAAATTTTTGATTGTGATAGTATTCAGCCTTGGATGATACCTGAACCAAAATATGATGTGTGGAGATGCCCTATATGCAAAAGTTTATATGTTTATGGTGATAATAAAGAGTTACCTATTATGATTTATCGATTGGAAACGTAAATTTTATAGGTAGTAACACATTTCCTCTAATAAGTTCAAAACACTCATGATTTAATGGTGCTTGCCAAGGGGCATAGCAAGGGAGAATCTCCTTTTCGATTTCATAGTAAAAACACAGTACCAGCGGTATTTCATAAACCTAAAAGGCAATGGAATACCATCGGTTTTTTGTCACCTTAAATCCGCCGGCAATCATCCTGTCAGCATTTTCTCCCACATCCATTCTTCACGGGAAAAAGACTATAAATCTGCAAATACAATCACATTCCATGCCATAGAACAGGGAGCTGTCCTTTTCGGCAAGGCAACTTTTGCCATGGACAGGGGATACGATGACAATAAGATGTTTTTGAAACTGGATGAGCTTAGCCAGGATTATGTCATTCGTCTGACCGCAAAGCGCAAACTGCTGTACCATAACAAACGGACAACGGCTACAGAACTTCGCAACCGCAGGAAAGGCAAAGTCAAAACCAGCGTATTTTACAAAGGAAAAGAACATGAAGCCTATCTCTCCCATGTAAAAGTGCAGATTACTGCATCCAGAAAAGATATTTATCTGGTGTTTGTTTATGGTATTACCGAGCATCCAATGATGCTTGCCACCAACAAAGAAATCAAATCCAAAGATGACGTAATTCAGGTAGCAAGGACCTACTTCTCGCGCTGGAAAATCGAAGAATATTTCCGCTGCAAAAAGCAGATGTTCCAGTTTGAAAACTTTCGTGTGAGAAAGTTAAAATCAATTAACGCACTTAATTTTTATATCACCTTATGCACGGCGTTTCTTGCAATGATTTCCACGGAATCAGAAACCAATGCCCTTAAGGTTTCCATCATAAAGACAGCAGATCCTGTAAAGGAAAAAGTTTTCTTCTGCTATTATCGGCTGGCAAAAGGCATCTCTGGCATACTTTCCTATGCAAAAGAGGGCATCAGACTCTGGTTTAGGACAAAGCGTCCTGCATACTGTCAACTCTGCCTTAAGCTGGTCGTATGAATAGATAAAAGAATAGTTCTCCCACAGTCCGGTTTTGGCGGGGCTTATTTTGAGTACCACTAATCGCAGATGCTGCTCTCGACTACATTCAAAAATGGAAGATTGGTACTTTGAACCTATATATTTACTTTTTGAGTGCAGTTTGCGGAAACTCAAACAAATTTTTAAATCTTTATTAATTCTACCCCTACAAAAAATTATACTCCATAACTATCTAAATCACGATTCATTGATGTTACTGCTGCAAATGTTTCTTCTGCTGACACTGCAATATCTTTTATATCTGTATCCATAGATAATAGCATTTCTGAAACATGTGCAATCTCTGTACTATTTTCCTCGGATGCAATACTGACAGATTTCATAGCCTCCTGAATATTTTCCAAGGATTTTGTATATTGTTGTGTTATGTTTTGAAGATTCTCCATAGCTTCTTCAATGTCATTGGACTTATGTGCGAAGTCTAATGACACACTGCCAAATTCTTTATAATTACTCAACACTTTTTCTTGCAAAATACAAATCATCTTATCTGACAAATTTACCAGACCTTGCACTGCCTCAACCACATTCTTGCTCATCTTTTGAATCTCATTTGCTGCATGATTGGTATTTCCCGCCAGTGTCCCGATTTCTTCTGCCACTACTGCAAAACCTTTTCCAGCCTCTCCGGCTCTTGCTGCCTCAATGGTGGCATTTAGAGCCAACAGATTAGTTTGATCTGAAATATGTAAAATAGCATTGGAAAGCTCTTTGATCTTCAAAACAGCATCTGCCTTCTCTTTTTCTTGTTTGAGATTTTGTGTCATCTCCTCTACATTGTCTTCAATCAAAACAGATACTATTCGTGCTGTATCATTTAATGTAACGGAATCCGCATTAATTTCTTGCAAACAAACTGTATTGTATGTAATAATATCCATAATATTTTGAATATCCTGATATACGAAATCTACCTGTTTTCTAACTGTCTCAACAGAGGCAGCAATCTCCTGTGAAGATGCCACCATAGATTGAATATCGTCACTAATGACTGTAATGTGTGAAACAGAGGCATCAACACGTGTATGAATCGTTTCTGTCTTTGATTCAATATTTTTAGATCCTTCTCTTATCTCTCTAACGGTAGCTCCTGTCTTTTGTAAAAGCCGATTCAAACTATCTCCAATCACCTCTAATTCATCGCCAGATGTAATATCTAACACTTTTGTGAAATCACTTTTTGCCGATACCACTTCTAAAATCTTATCATTTACTTTGATAAAATTTCTTCTGATTTTATTAGATGCTACCATTGCAGCCGCCATCGCAAACAAAATTCCCACTGCCACCGCAAATAAAATATTGCGAATAAGACTATTTAGAGAACTTTGTATAGAAGATGCCTCATAATCCACTGCTACAATACCAATCACCGTTTCTTGATACATAATCGGAGCATATCCACTATAAAAAGTACCCCATTCATCCGTAAAAGCCTCTTTTGTCACAGATGGCTTTTTGTCCATTGCTTCAAACATAGCATCCTGTGCTTCATAATCCTCGGCGTATTCTCCAGGATCTTTTGGATCTGTATCCACAACAAACTGAAAATTTTCTGTATCTTTAGGCATCAATGTATAAACATACGTCACAGAATCTCCTACCAGAAAAAAACTTAAAGAATCCTTGACCGCTAAAAGAGCATCCTCATCACCTTCTATTGCCTTTGCAAAGGTTTCACCATCAACATTCTCAGCTGCAATCACTGCAATTTCCACAACATCATCCATACTCTTTTGTCTTAAAAAATTTCCCATTGTGGAGTAAGAGACACCTCCCACAATCCATACTGCAATAATAGCGGACCCTAAAATAAAGAGAAAAAGTTTTGCTGCAATACTAATTTTTCTTGTCTTCATACCCTATAGTTCCTCCGTATTATTGTATTGAAAAGACTCTCAAAATCTATATTAGTATACCAAATTATAGACACTTAAAATAAATCTTGGTATCATTTGCACTTTTTTTGGTATCCATTGCAAATAAAAAATATATTCCATTACCACATTTCTTTAAATAACTACCTAAATTTTTTGTAAACAAACAAGACAGTCATCTAAAACAGATGGCTGCCTCATTTATCTAATACATAAATCATTCATTTTTTGATGTTAGAACTTAAGTATCCAACACATGTTTATATTTCACACGATAAATCCGATAAATTGATTCTCGTATACGTTCTTCTGTGATCGTACCATCTGCTATTGCACTCAACACGCCCTCATATGCTTCCTTGTAATTTTTGGGCTCCACGATCAAATCAGCTCCTGCCTGTATTGCCGCAACTGCTGCTTGTGCTGAGTTATACTTTTCTGTGATAGCACTATCATTAAGATAATCTGTAATAACAACTCCCTGAAAACCTAATGTGTTTCTAAGCACATCATTAATTACCACCGAAGAGAGTGAACTAGGTGTATCATCCCCTGTAAGGACACTCGCCTTTGCATTTGTCACCATAATACAGTCAACTCCATGTTGAATAGCCATATCATAAATAACAAACTCACTGTTTTGAAGCTCCTCCAACGACTTTGTATCACTGTTTATACCTGGAAATTTTTGCAATACTGCACTAATTTCAGCATCTTGTATTGCTACAACAGATGTACTGACAAGAGGTGCCGCCACTGTCGCATCAGATCCAAATGTTCTTCCTTGCAAAGAAGTATTTCCATCTTCCGATACAATTTCCGCTACTGGAGCCATATTCATATTTACGCCATAACTAGCGAGCTTCCCTGCAATACTACCATATGCTGCCCATACACTATCTACATCGGTAAGTTCTGATGCTTTGGGCGTAGCTTCCATACCAAACGTTGTATTCGAACCACATTCTACTGTTACCGCAGTAAATATTGGATACTTAGCATAACTTCGCGTATTTGTAAGCATCTCTGTAAACTGTTCTTCCGATTTGAAATTCTTTGTGGAATAAATCAGTCCCCCTACTGGGTTTTCCATGATAGCTGTTTTAGTACCATCACTTGCTTGCACTGCAATTCCTACACCTGTAATTGATTCTGGAGACACAAGAAACATACCTGCTACCATTTCCTCAAGTGTCATATCATTCATTAGGGAAACTATTAACTTATCAAGTGAATTTTCCTCTACTTCTGCCTGCCCCACGTCGCTATCTATATTTTCTTGCATCTGCACTGTTTCAGATTCAACCACAGGATCAATATCCACACTCGATTCTGCTTCCTCAATTGCCTGATTTACCCTTGCATTATAGTTCTTTATGTAGCGTATGGCCTCTTTGCCCCCCACATAACCCACTATCAGTACTAACACTACTACTATAATCAATATACTATATGCCAACACTTGATTGCGAATACGTCTACGCCTTCTTTTTTGTCTGTTTGTCAGTTCGTCTTTCATACTCCTCTATTATTTTTCCCTAGTTTAAAGGATACTTGTCTGTAAGTGCCTGTACAATAGATCGTGCACTTGCCACTCCATCCTCCTGTCTCTTGATTACTCTAGAAATCGCCTCTGCAATCTGATCCATATCTGTCTCTTTCATGCCTCGACTTGTAACAGCAGGGGTTCCTAAACGAATACCACTTGTGACAAAAGGAGATTTTGGATCATTCGGAATAGTATTTTTATTACAAGTAATGTATGCCTCGTCCAAAAGCTTTTCAACAGCCTTCCCTGTGAGGTCATATGTGGTGAGATCCACAAGCATTAAATGATTATCTGTACCTCCTGATACAATCTTGATATCTCTGTCAGATAACCCTTTACAGAGCGCCTGTGCATTTTTAATAATTTGATTTTGATATTCTTTAAACTCATCACCGAGTGCCTCTTGGAAACATACTGCTTTGGCGGCAATCACATGCATAAGTGGCCCACCTTGTGTTCCTGGAAAGATTGCCTTATTAAAGTTGTATTTTTCAGCAGCTTCTTTGTTTGCAAGAATCAAGCCGCCACGTGGTCCTCTCAAGGTCTTATGAGTAGTTGTAGTAACCACATCTGCATATGGGATTGGGCTTGGATGAAGTCCGGCCGCCACCAATCCAGCAATGTGTGCCATATCTACCATAAGAACTGCACCTACTTCATCACAAACCTTTCTAAAATATTCAAAATCAATGGTTCGCGCGTAGGCACTAGCTCCAGCAATAATCATTTTGGGGTTACATTCTAAAGCCAACTCTCGCATTTTACCATAGTCAAGAAAACCATTGTCATCTACTCCATATGGCACTACCTTGAAATACTTGCCTGAAATATTGACAGGTGACCCATGTGTCAAATGCCCACCATGATCGAGATTCATGCCCATGATAGTATCTCCTGGCTGCAATACTGCAAACTGTACCGCCATGTTAGCCTGCGCTCCAGAATGTGGTTGTACATTAGCATAATCACAGCCGAATAATTCCTTTGCACGCTCAATTGCAAGGTTCTCAACAACATCAACACACTCACAACCACCATAGTACCTTTTACCTGGATATCCTTCTGCATACTTGTTGGTTAGAGGGCTACCCATAGCCGCCATAACAGCTTTACTTACCCAGTTCTCTGATGCAATTAACTCAATATGACTGTTTTGCCGTTGCTGCTCTGCCACAATAGCATCGGCAATGCGCGGATCTACATTTCTTACTTCATCAAGTGAATACATATATCATTCCTCCGTATCTTTCTTTTAGCATGTACCACATAACTATCCTATACACCTGATAAAAAGTACAGGTCCAGGATATAATTTTTTGAGTTTAATACAAAAATTCCGTTTTAGTATACCTGTTTTTTCCTGAATTTACAAGAGGGCTTCTTAATTAAAATGGAAAACCTTTTGACAAATCTTATAACCATCTACTGTAATTTTTCTGCCAATCTTACCTGGAAGGTTCATCGCATTTCCCAGTAATCCTGAGCGAAGTCGCATCCACAGCCATTTGTCCTTTGTCTTGATATAGTTCCATAGTTCTTTTTTCTTCTCTAGATTCTCAGGAAGTTCTGAACGTATTAGCAATACAGAAGATACTGTTGTTATAATATCTAGATAATTGCACATATATTTTTTGACTTTACCATTTGTAAGAATTCTCGATTTTTCAGACACATAATAATCCACCATCAATTTGTTGACCATAATCTGTTGATCGATCCGTCCTATCATAATCTGTTCATTCACAGACTGATCTGCTCTTCCAATATAATAGCGATAAAAATTCACATCTAAATAATACATATTTTTAACAAACGGCAATGGATTGAACACAAAAATATTATCCACATAAAATGTATGCTCAGGAAGTTTCAACCCACATTCACGTAATAATTCTGTTCGATAAATCACAGAATGCATTAACATATACTGTCCCACACGAAAATGATGAACATCCTTCCATGTAAAAATTTTGTCTTGTGGCAAAGCATGATGATATTTCATGACTTTTTTGCGCTTTTCTCCTTCTTTTTCATAGACAAAATTACTAATAAACATGTCTATAGAATTGCCTTCTTTGAGCAAATCCTTTAGTTTGTCCAAAATTTGTATATAAGCACTTTGATTTACCCAATCATCACTGTCAACCACCTTAAAATACAATCCTGTAGCTTGTTCAATTCCTGTGTTTACTCCAGAACCATGTCCACCATTTTCCTTATCAATTACTTTTATAATAGTTGGAAATTGTGTTTTGTACTCCTGTGCAATATCCAATGTATTGTCACTCGACCCATCGTTTATAATAATAATTTCTACATCCTCACCACCTGGCAACAATGAATCTATACATTGACGCATATAAGCTGATGAATTGTAACAAGGTACTGCTATTGATAAAAGCTTCATTTTTTCAAAACTCCCCTCCGCCTGCTTTTGCGGGCTCTTTTTTTAACGCAATCTGTTACACTCAAAACGCTCCATTGTGAGCAAACAATTTTTAATCTCATTATAACGCATCTCAATATCCCCTTCCTTAATCTCTGTATCAAGACTCACAGCCATTGTATTAATCATATCATCTGTTATACGTGGATGCAACATACTCAATATCTGTAACTTTTTTTCATAACTATCCGCATCAAGAAATTCTACCACTCCCTGATCCAGCCCTGAAGTATCAGGCTCTTTCTCCCAATCAAACGGTTCTTCTTGCACAGAAACCTCTAAAATATCCTTTGAATCCTTCTCGTTGGCTACACACACCTCTTCTGATTCTATTCCTCTACTATCTACTTTTTCAAATCGATAGATTTGTTTTTCATGAGGATATTTCCTTGTATCAATCCGACTCATAAACAGATCAAGCGAACGCACATAAACCTCATATGGCGCGTAAAGTTGTTGATACACTACCATCCTATCATTTGTCTCTGAACTGCGTGCAAGCGTCACGATCTGATAGAGATTCCCTTTAAAATGTCGATAAATCTCTTGCGGTTTTGGTTTTTGTCTCATCACTCACCATACCTTTCTGCGCAAACTCTATTTTATTAAATCCTATATCTTTATAAATTATACCCCAATCTAATGAATTTGTCACGATTTGTTTAAACTAAAACATTGCTAAGAGTGTGTATTTGAGCTTTATTCTTATCTTTTTATTTACTTTGTTTTCTACTTTTTATTCACTTTTCAAATTACAGAAGAACAACTTTTTTATCTACTATTTTGCTTAGTTTTTTCGCTATTTCAAATAATTGGCAAAATAAATTGTAAACTCTATAAATTAAATAAATAATGTATAAAATATATTTTTTCTGTTTAATTTACTCATTAAAAACAAATGTGTGTTGCTATGATTCTTTGTAATCCTACCTACTTGTCATTCAATCATTCTTATACTATATTTACTATATAGGACTATAAAAAGGAAAGTACATGTGCTTTTTTACTTTGTAGTACCATTAAAAAAGCTTTGTATTTCTTATAATATTCTTTATGGGGATAGTTCGGGATGCATATGCGCCTGTTTAGGGAAATGCAGCCTTATTACACCGTTAAAAACCATTATAAAAAGGGAGAGACCATAATGAGAGAAAAGTTTGAATTTGATGGCACCTCTACCGGAGAATACCGCAGTGGATTATATGTAATGTATTGCGGCAAGGAATATCCGGCTGTATACCTTGGCGTAGGTCGCTTCGTACTTTACTCTGACATGGAAGATGAAAACTTTACATTTCCTACTCAAGACGGACGATATCTTTTGCAGACGGATATCCGCGATGAAAATATCACACGCGCCAGTGAAATCCAAATGGTGGGCATTATAAAAGGGTGTTATGAGAGTGTTATAATACACGATATTCTCGAGGAAGGCATTATTATTTCCACTTGGAACGCACACATTGGATCTAAGCTTGAATTAAAGCCTATGAAAAAATGGGGATTTACTGGTCTTGTAGACAAAGAAATTCTTATTGGAATTTATGAGGAGCGCAATTATTTGTGGAATCCCACACTTGGTATCTGTTCTACGCTTTGTCGAGTTACAGGCACAAGGGACAAGGACTCATGGTTTGTGGACAACGATCGGCTCATTCGGCTCTATATAGCAGAAGCATAAAATTAAGTTCAAAAAAAGAACTATTTCATCGTTTTAGATAAGTGATGAAATAGTTCTTTTATTCTTTTAAGAAAGTGTACCTACAACTTTCAAACTATATTTTGCTACATGATTTGTTACGAGTTTATAGCTTTATTTTTATAGGTACACAACTCCAAATAAAACATTTATTGTGCAAGCATCATCATAATCTTGTTGCTTCTCTCTACAAATTTTGTCATTGCCTCAGGTTGTAATGGTGCCTGCTGTATCAGTGCCAAGTCATACAACTGCTCACAAATAAGTGAAACATTTTCACCTTCTTTGTTCTCTAAAATATAAGATACAAGTTTATTGTTGGCATTTAGAACTAAAGTTTGTCCTTCTCTTCCCATCATCCCCATATCCATGCCTGGCATTGCATACATTTTCATCATATCTTGCATCCTGCGCGATTCCTCAGATACCGTAATCATAGAAGCAATCTCTTCATTTTTCAGTTTCTCCACCTTGACTGTGATGGTTTCGTTTGCTACTGCTTTCTTAAAGAGCTCTGTCATCTCCTCACTCTTTTTGGTAAGTGTTTGTGTCTCCTCCTCGGAGTTTTCTGTCTTAAACGTATCTGTTAAATCAGCGTCGATTCGCGCAAACTTAATACCTTCATTCTTTGCCTCAAGCTGTGATATAAATGGCTGGTCAATTCGCTCAGAAAGCACTACTGCGTCCATATTGGCCTTTTTAAACATATTGACATATTGGCTTTGCTGCACCAAATCAGTCACATAGTAGATAATCTTCTCTTTTGTCTTTTCATCCTCAGCAGAAGTGTCTTCCTGATCTACATCCTCCACTACTTCAGCCTCAACTTTCTCACCAGTCTGAGCATCTGTAGCTGTATCTTTTTCCTCATTCTTTACATTCTCAGGATCATCTGGATCAATCTTCTTTACTTCAAGACATTCAGGGAGTGTCAAATACTTGCCATCTAAGTTCTTGAAAAGAATATAATCTGTCATTTTTTCGCAGAACTTGTCATCTTTCAAGCAGCCAAACTTGATAAATGGACTAATATCATCCCAATATTTCTGATAATTTTCTTTGTCTGTCTTACACATGCCTGAAAGCTTGTCAGCAACTTTTTTCGTGATATACTCACTGATCTTTGTCACAAATCCATCATTTTGCAGTGCACTTCTAGATACATTTAAAGGCAAATCTGGACAGTCAATCACACCTTTTAACAAGAGCAAAAATTCTGGAATCACTTCCTTGATATTGTCTGCAATAAAGACTTGATTATTATAAAGCTTAATAGTTCCCTCTATAGACTCGTACTCCATATTGATCTTTGGAAAATACAAAATCCCCTTCATGTTAAATGGATAGTCCATATTTAGATGTATCCAGAAAAGTGGCTCTTTATAATCGGCAAAAACTTTGCGATAAAATTCTTTATATTCTTCTTCAGTACATTCATTTGTATACTTTGTCCAGAGTGGATGAATATCATTTAGTGGAACAGGGCGTTTCCTAATTTTTAATTTAGGCACCTTCTCTTTGGTTGGTTCTGCTCCATCCTTTCCAGGAATCTCTTTTTCCTCCTCAAATTCCTCAACTACAACATCATCCTCGCGCTTATCAGCAGGATCAATTGTCTCAAACTCCTCAGGAGCATTAGCCTTCTCAAGATAAATCTCATATGGCATAAACGAACAATACTTGCGAATCACTTCACGTGCTTTATATTCATTGCAAAATTCAAGACAATCCTCATTAATAAACAGCGTGATTTCTGTACCAACTACTGTTCGATCTCCATCTGTCATGGTAAATTCTGTACCACCATCACACTCCCAATGTACTGGCACCGCATCCTTTTTGTAAGAAAGCGTATCAATATGAACTGCATCCGCTACCATAAAAGCTGAATAAAATCCAAGTCCAAAATGACCGATGATCTGGTCATCATTTGCCTTATCTTTGTACTTTTCTATAAAATCAGTTGCACCAGAAAAGGCAATCTGATTAATATACTCCTCAACTTCCTCTGCCGTCATGCCAAGTCCAGTATCAATAAACTTCAGTGTCTTCTCCTCAGGATTTGCAATAATGTGAATATCTTTCTTCACATCTGATGGAAATTCGTACTCTCCCATCATCTCAAGTTTTTTGAGTTTGGTGATCGCATCACAGCCGTTAGAAATCAATTCCCTATAAAATATATCATGATCTGAATACAACCACTTCTTGATAATTGGAAAAATATTTTCGCTGTTGATTGACAAACTTCCACGCTTTTCTGCCATAAAAAAATCACATTCCTTTCTTGTGTCTACTATCACTATATTGTTTTCTGTCTAGGAGAGATCTCCCTGCATGATAGATAGTTTAATACCCAGGAAAATAAAAGTCAAGAAGAAATTAGCACTCAAATTCAATGAGTGCTAATAATTAATTATTTGTTTAGAATTCGTTTATAGTTTTATAACGTTTCTATTCTGTAAAAATTTCCTGATATACCTCAAAAAAACAGCTTGTCACTACATTTTCATCCTCCAAAAATCCTATTGTATCCCAAAGCTCTTGATTGATACTTTTGGCTAGTCCTCCCACAAAGCTTGAGTACTCCTCGTTAAAAACCTCCCTACGCCTTTGTTCCACAATCTTTACTTTATTTCGGTCTGTCTCATCCTTGTCAAAAGTACTAATACACTTGATAATATGATAACCATCTGCTGACTCAACAATTCCACTAATCTCATCCGTCCCCAAGTTAAATGCTGCCTCCTCAAAGGCTGTATCCATACTTCCCTTACCAAACGAGTACGTCGTATTGCTGTCCTCACTATACTCTGCGGCTAAACTTATAAAGTCTTCCCCTTTTTTGGCACGCCCTAGTGCCTCACGCGCTCTGCGATATGTTTCGTTTTTTGCCTGTTCAGTATAGGGAACGCGTTCTCCTGCTTCATTCAAAGCATAAGTTTTAAACATAATATGTTGGATGGTGATCGTTCGTGCCTCATCATCGCTAATTTCAGGGTTGATGTCTGCAATCAAATATTTATATACTTTACTAGACAATGCATACTCTTCATACATCACACACAAAAGTTTCTCATTTACTCCTAAAAGTTCCTGTTCTGTACTATTGAGAGATGCATAATATTGAGCCGCTGCCTTATGTGCCTTGTTGTTCTCTTCGTCTGAAAGCGTGATCCCATGTTTGTTTGCAAGAAGATTGAGTGCCTTTACGCGTGCAATTCTTGCAAGCACAGTCTCCTTAATGTTTTCTTCTAAAGTCTCACCCTCATAGGACGCCTGCCAAATCTCACTTCCAAAAGCCTCCTCATATTGATTTTTGGTATTGGTTAAATACACCATTACCTCCGATAATTTACAAGAAGAACTATCAATACGAAATACTTCATCCTCATCAAATCCTGTCGTAAACACCACCTTCATGCCATTTTCTGGCAACACACTACTACAGCCCGCTGCACAAAGTGCCGCTATTACAAACACTACTATCATCATCTTAATCTTTGAATACTGATTTCTTTCGCAATATCTATCTTTTTTTAATAATTTCATTTTCTTTCCCTTGTCTAAAAACTCCTGTCTTATGTAAAACTTCCTGTAACACTAATCCCCCATGCCGCCTTTGGCGGCTCAAATTAGGAATGAAAAACGCTGCCATTCGCGTTTTTCAGCGTGAGACTTAAAACTTCTTAGCGAAACAGCCCTTGCTGTGAGCTTTAGAAGTTCTTCTCACGCTAACTCCTTTTCTTTTGCACAGTTCCTCATTAACTGTAGCACATTTTCTTTGTTTTTCGCAATACCATTTCTCAAATCTCCTTTGCTGTCTTGGTGCCTATTAATGACTTTCTGTCCTATAATCATCTTCGTTTAAGGCAATTTTGTATGATCAAAAATATTCTGTCTTATCAAATATAAGACAGAACAGTTCCTATCGCAAAGTAAATGATTACACAAATGCATAGAGAACTTGTCACAAACATATACATAAATATTGTCTATAACAATTGTCTATTTTTTACAAAAAAAATTGTAAAAAAAACAAAAAATATTTGTAGAATTATATCATTTTCTTTGTTATAATGTAATGTACATGATATGCAGCTATACTATGAAAGCAACAAAAATCTGCAATTGCTTTGCTGTTTCGGCCGCATTTAGGTGTATGGGGGATTTTCATGGTTTTTAGCAGTCTTTCTTTTATATTTGTATTTTTACCAATTTTTATGGTTTTATATTACATCGTACCATCGAGAGGCAAAAATCTACTACTCTTTTTGGGAAGTATTGTATTTTATAGCCTTGGGGAACCTTATTATCTATTTTTGATACTTTGTTCTGTCTTGATTAATTATTTAGCAGCTCGTGGAATGGATCGTTTTCGAGGTAGACCCCTCGAGCGAAAAACGATTTTGATACTTGTTTTACTTTATAATTTTGGAGTTCTATTATTTTTTAAATATACCAACTTTTTTATTGAAAATATAAATGCTCTGTTACGAATTCTCAGAATAAATTGGGAATTTTATACTTTAAATTTAACATTGCCTTTAGGTATTAGTTTTTATACATTTCAGATTGCCTCGTATGTTGTAGATGTATACCGCCAACGTGTTAAAGCTGACAGTTCTTTTATCAGTCTCGGCGCATATCTATGCATGTTTCCACAGTTGATTGCTGGACCTATTGTTGTCTATGCAGATGTAGATACTGATTTAAAAGAACGTACTCTTTCTGTCGATAATCTCGACAATGGATTAAAAACTTTTATTATAGGACTAGGATATAAAGTTATCATTGCAAATCGGATTGGCACTCTCTGGAATGATGTGTGTGCTACAGGATTTGAAAGTATTTCTACACCTCTTGCATGGCTTGGTGCGTTTGCATACTCTATGCAACTATATTTTGATTTCTGTGGATACTCTATGATGGCAATTGGACTTGGAGAAATGCTTGGTTTTGACATTCCCGTCAATTTCCGTCATCCTTATACATGTCGTAGTGTCACAGATTTTTGGCGCAGATGGCATATTACATTAGGTGCATGGTTTCGCGAATATGTTTACATTCCTCTCGGTGGAAATCGAAAAGGCAAATTCTGTACGGTACGTAATCTTCTTATTGTATGGTTATTGACTGGATTTTGGCATGGTGCAGCATGGAACTTTATTTTATGGGGCCTTTTAATCTTTGTATTTCAAATTATTGAAAAGAATGTTACTTTAAAATGGTTGACTGCCAACAATATTATTTCTAAACTGGTTTCTCATGCTTATATGATTGTGTATATCTTAATCAGTTGGACCATTTTTGCTATCACAGACTTTTCAGAACTTGGAGTCTACCTAGCCCGTATGTTTCCTTTTTTTGGTATTGGTCAGACGTTGGACCCAACTGATTTTGCCAGGCAGTTGTCTACCTATGCTCCACTTATTCTTATAAGCATTATTTTTGCAACCAGCTATCCTGAAAAATTATTTGACAAAATCCGCAGTAAGATTCCTGGTATTATGATAGCATTTTATATTTTTTGGCTCTCTGTTTATTATTTGTGTATTGAGGTCAATAATCCATTCTTGTATTTTAGATTTTAATTTAACCAAAAAACTATTTAGGCCGCCTTATGTGGCATGAGGAATTTTTATGAAAGACAAAAATTGTTATACACTGCTTTTCATGATAGCAATCTCCACTATCCTTTTCAGTATCTTAGGAAGCTATTGGAATATGCAGTATTATCATCAAAAAGATCTTGATTATTTTTCTTCCCCGCCTCTGGCATCTGCTATGCGAGGACTACATGATAAATTGTATCTCACAGAACTTCATAGTCTCTATGCTGATTATGCAGTTCCAACCACCACTATGAACGATCTAACTGCATCTTCTGGAGCAGAACTATTTGCCGCCAACATAGTACAATCTATTCTTGAAAATGGGGGCGAAGGCCTTTCAACTACAGAGTTAGGTTCTAATCCCCAAGAAGTTATGAAGTATGTTATAGATCAGGCGGAACCTGTTTCTTATAATTTTACCACTGCCTCCGAAGACTATTTCAATGATGCATGCTTTATTGGAGACTCACGCACTGTTGGTATTAGTCAATATGCTGGCATCGAGGGCGCTACATTTTTGTGCCAAACTTCTCTTTCTATTTATGACTATGAAAAGCCTAAAATTACCTATGAGGGAGAAAAAACATCTGTACATGATGTTCTAACTACCAAACAATTTGCAAAAATTTACTTGATGTTAGGAATCAATGAATGTGGAACTGGCACTGCACAATACTTTTTTGAACATTACCGCGCAGTAGTAGAAGATATCCGAAGACTTCAACCAGATGCTCTTATTTTTATTCAGGGAAATTTATTGATTACACAAAGCAAATCTGACGAGAGTACCAGCATTACAAACGCAAATTTAATGGAAAGAAACGCAATAATTGCAACACTTGCCAATCAACATGATATATTTTATATTGACATCAATGAAAGCTCTTTGTGTGAAAACGGTGCTCTTGTACCAGAGTATACATGGGATCAGATACATATTAAGGCACAATACTATCCTATATGGAAAAGCTTTTTATTAGAACATGCCATTATTACAAATTGATTTATCCATCTAAAAAATCATATTTTATAAAACCAATCGAGTAGGGCAAGAATATTCTTGCCCTACTCGATTTCACATAAACTTTAAAGCTACTCAAAACCATTATCAATAAACTTCTGTTTGAGGTCTTGGAATTGCAATTAATTGTTCTTCCTTCACATCAACAACAATAGTATCACCTGAGTCTAAATCCCCCGCAAGAATGAGTTTAGCTGCTAATGTTTCCACATATTTTTGTATATATCGCTTTAATGGTCTAGCTCCATACACAGGATCATATCCATTCTCCACCACAAAGTGCTTTGCTGCATCTGTCAACTCAAGAGAAAGCTCTTTATCTGCCAAGCGTCGATTTAGATCTGCTATAATCAACGTGATAATACTACCTATATTATTTTTTGTCAGCGGTTTAAATAAAATGGTTTCATCCAAACGATTCAAAAATTCGGGTCTAAAGTGAGCGCGTAACTCATTCATAACCATATTC
>CAJUHQ010000070.1:0-17630 GCA_910586095.1 uncultured Lachnospiraceae bacterium
GCCATATAGTGATCGAATAAAATTTCACCTTCACTAACCTGAATTCCCTTAATTTTTATAATATACTGATTGGGATTAAGTTGTATATTATCCCTCAAACGAATAATTGGAACTACTGTACCCAACTCCAACGCAATCTGTCTTCGTATCATAACCACACGATCAAGCAAGTCACCGCCTTGATTCACATCCGCAAGTGGAATAATACCATAACCAAACTCTAGTTCAATTGGATCTACTTGCAAGAGAGAATTTACATTCTCTGTTCTGCGAACTTCATCTGCTGCGTCTTCTTCTATATCTGCTTCTGCTTCAATATTCGCCACTTCGATTGTGCTGGCAATCATACGTCCACATATTATAAATATAACACCTAATAAGACGAAAATCAATGTATTAAGCGGCGTTATTAAGCCAAGAAATGAAAGAACCCCACCTACCATATACAATACTTTAGGAATACCAAAAAGCTGGTTGACAAGCACACTGCCAAAATCCGATTCCTTAGATCCCTTTGTTACCAAAATACCTGTTGACAAAGAAATAAGAAGTGATGGAATCTGACTAACCAAGCCATCACCAATTGTCAAAATAGTATATTTGTCTAAGGCAGCGCCAATGTCCATGTTCTGTCTGACAACACCCATAATGATGCCGCCAACAATGTTGACACCTGTTATGATAAGACCTGCTGTCGCATCTCCCTTGACATACTTTACAGCACCGTCCATAGAACCAAAGAAGCTAGACTCCTGCTGCAATTTATCACGCTGTATCTTTGCCTCCGCATCTGTAATTGCGCCTGTGTTGAGGTCTGCATCAATTGCCATCTGTTTACCAGGCATAGCATCTAGAGTAAATCTCGCTGTTACCTCAGCAACACGCTCAGAACCTTTATTAATTACTACAAACTGTACAATAATCAAAATGATAAATACAACAATACCAATGACAAGATCGCCACCACCCACGAAGTTACCAAATGTTGCTACAACATTGCCTGGATCTCCTGTAGATAGGATCAATCGAGTGGATGATACATTCAACGCAATTCTAAAGATAGTTGTAAACAACAAAACTGTCGGATAAAATGACAGATCCAAAACCTCTTTTGCAAACATTGTGGTAAACAAAATTGTGAACGCAAGCGATATGTTGATTGCAAGCAACACATCTAGCAATGTACTGCTGATTGGCACGATCAACATAATAACGGCTCCAAGCAAATATAAAGCCACACCTATGTCTGCCTTTTTCATTTTCATGTTTTGCTTCCCCCTTAACTTCTAGAAATCCTTCGACATTGAAAAAGCAAAATCCTCCTCCATTCGACTTTGTTCTCAATGCTGCTACGATAAATTATCTCACAATTAACATAATTTGTACATAATAATTTGCAATATTTTTGAATTTTTTTATTTTTTATAATTTTTCCACAAATAAAACAAAAAAACTCTGTGCGATTTTGCCCACACTAGAGTCTTTTTTGCTTCTTATAATGCATTATTCTTCTATAGAGATCTATATTTTATGTAAACTTATTGTCAGAACATACTATCAACAACCCACGCATCTGAGTTGTCGCTCAAATTATGGGCTGTTGACCATTCAGTCTAAATTTTTCCTTGCATTTTATATACCATTGCTAACACTTCTGCAACAGCCTGATAGAGTTCTGGAGGCACCTCCTGCCCAATATCTACATTTGCATAGAGCATTCGTGCAAGCGGTTTATTTTCCACAATCTCCACTTTATTTTCCTTGGCAATCTCCTTGATTTTTTGCGCTACATAATCAGCACCTTTTGCCAGTACTTTTGGAGCAGAGCCTTCTTCTGCATCATAGCGTATTGCCACCGCAAAATGCGTTGGGTTTGTGATGACAACGTCTGCCTTAGGTACATCTTGCATCATTCTTCGTTGAGACGCCTCACGCATCTTGCTTCGAATCTTTCCCTTGATCTGTGGATCTCCTTCTGCATTTTTATACTCATCCTTAACTTCCTGCTTAGTCATCTTAATATCATTATGAAACTTGCGCCGCTGATAAATCAGATCCGCAAATGCAATCACCATAAATACAAGAGAAATCTTCAATCCCATATTAATTACAATATTGCCAATCAATTCAAGCGCCTGATTGAGCGGCATACTATAAAATTTGACAAGATACACCCACTCATCTTTGACTGTAGAGTATACAACATATGTGATTAAAATAATTTTTGCAATGGATTTGAGTAACTCAATAATCTTTTCTTTTGAGAACAATCGTTTCATACCAGAAACAGGATTCAATTTGCTAAATTTAGGCTTTAATGGTTTTGTCGCAATCTGGAAACGAAATTGCAACATATTGATCCCTACTGCTAAGAAAACTCCCACCACAAAAAAAGGAAGCAATTGTATCAAAATTTCGACAATCACACTGTTTATCAAAATCCGATAATCTTCCCTGACGATCTTTCCCTCCCAGAATATTGTATAATCTGGAATCTTCTCATAGATTTCACTGAAAAGTTTCATAAAATTTTCGCCCATATGACCGATCCAGAACTTCAATATCAGAAAAAGAGCAATCAGCTCTACGCCACTGCTCAACTCTTTACTTTTTGGAACTTTACCATCCTTACGAGTATCCGATTTCTTTTTGGATGTAGGTTCTTCTGTCTTTTCACCACCAGGACCGTCCTGTCCAAAAAATTGCAGGTTATATACTATCATCACATCAATCCTTCCACAATAGAAACCATCATCTGCTGGATCTGTGTCGTTATAAAATTGCAAATATCTGGAAGCAATCTCACAGTTATCATAATAACACTCAATCCCGCAAGCAGCTTTAACTGAATTCCGACAGAGAACATATTCATCTGAGGGGCTAGTTTTGCTAAAAGTCCTAACACAATATTCATCAATGTAATACTCGCAAAAACTGGCAGGCAAATTCGAAATCCAATCACAATATAATTGCTCAAAAAGGTAATAAGCGACAATAATAATTTTTCTGTATTGATCTGAACCCCATTAATGGGTATCAAAATAAATGTCTCCATTAAAGCATTCAGCAAAAATCGATGAAGACCTGTTGCATATAAAATAAGCATCGTACCATACTGCAATAATGCTCCTGTGATAGAAGATTGTTCATTGGTTGTCGGATCAAATATGGTCGCCATAGAAAGGCCAATCTCCATATCCATAATTCTTCCTGCAAATAAAACAATGGAAGTACACATCTGAGCCCCTAATCCAAGCAATAGGCCCACCGTCACTTCCTTCAACACTACAATAGCATATCCAAGTATTGTATTATACTGTGGATAAACATGTGTTGGACCAAACTGATACAACAAATATGCCACAAACACACTCAGTCCAATTTTTACACGGTTTGGCACACCGCGCGTACTAAAAAAGGGGGCTACAAACACAAAACTTGCTGTTCTCATCAGTATCAGCAGGAAATATTCCAACTCAGACAGCGAGAAAGATAAATCAATCATGTTCTGTCCTCCTGTCTTTCTCTGTTATCTGATATAAAGAGAAAAATCTTGCCATAACTCTGTCATAAAAGTAGTCATGTTGTTTAACATCCAATGTCCTAACAACATCAGACACACGAACATTCCTACTACTTTTGGCACAAACGTAAGTGTCTGCTCTTGTATTGAGGTTACTGTCTGAAAAATACTGACACAAAGCCCTATAACTAGAGAAACTAGCAATGGCGGAGCCGCTGTTTTCAATATAACCATCAAGCCATCCTGCATGATATCAGTCACCATTTCAACTGTCATCTGCCAATCCACCCCTTTCTTCTATTTCCACTTTGTCACCGTCAATAAAAAGTTCTGACTAAACCTACTATCACCCAATTCCAACCATCTGCCAAGACAAACAATAAAATCTTAAATGGCATAGAAATTGTTGTTGGCGGAAGCATCATCATACCCATACTCATCAACACAGAAGCTACTACCATGTCAATGACAATAAAAGGAATATAAATAAGAAAACCTATAATAAAGGCTGTTCGAAGTTCACTGATAATAAATCCTGGTATCAATACAGTCGTAGGCACCTGTTCCTCACTCGTACCATCCCATGCAGTGTTTGAAATCTGCATAAAAACATCAATATCTTTTACTTGCGTATGCTCAAACATAAAATGTCGAAGCGGTCCAGATGCAACCTCTAGGGCCTCATCAAACCCAATCTCTCCTGCATCATATGGTACAATTGCCTCTGTGTAAACCTGACTAAATATTGGCTGCATAATAAAAAAAGTAAGAAATAACGCAATTGCAATCAGCACCTGATTGGGGGGTGCTGACTGTGTATTTAATGCCTGCCTTGTAAAATGCAGTACAATTAAAATCCTGGTAAAGGATGTGATCGTAATCAAAAGAATGGGCAACACTGCAATCGCTGTCAATATCAAAAGAATCCTCAGTGTACCACTGAGTTCTCCGTTCCCATCATCATACGTAATTGTTAATCTATTCGCAATATTTAGTTCCTGCAGATCCTCTCCCGTCTCGGCTGTACCTGGATCATTGACGGTTGTTCTATACTCCTCGTCTCGATCATTGTCTAGTATGCGATCTGCTTCTACCTCGTTCTGGCTTGTAGCACTTGCCACAGCCACATCAGCCACCACGAGCGTAAGTATCATGCAAAGCATATATACAAGTTTTCGAACTTCCTGCTTTATACTGTATTTTCTGCCTTTATTTTTCATAAATCATATTATCCTTATGCCCACAGTCTACTGCTTTTTGAATTTATCAAAAATCTCCTTAAAATTTAGATTCATTGTTGAAGCCACTTTTGTACTACTAAACTTTGAGATATCATCCTTTGTCAGTTCCCCAAGTAAAGTAATTGTATCCTTGCAGACCACGTAAGCAAAATAATTCTCACCAATTCTCACCACCTGAATATATTTGTTTGGTGCTATCCTGTAGGTTTCCAGAATCTCCACATTAGAACCAGCAAGCCTACTTTTCTGTACGCCTGCTGTTAGACGTGTTGCAAAATATGCAAGCACCAAGACAAATATAAAGACAAGTACAACTGTCAACAACTGCACAGTGGAATCAAACCTGTTCAATGTCGATAATAAAAGCATACTTTCTAGCCTACAACCTTCTTAACAGCCTCCAAAACACGTTCTGCCTGGAATGGTTTTACAATAAAATCTTTTGCACCAGACTGGATCGCTTCAATTACCATCGCCTGTTGTCCCATAGCAGAACACATAATCACATTGGCTGATGGATCGATTGCCTTAATGCCTTTAAGTGCCTGAATTCCATCCATTTCGGGCATGGTGATGTCAAGTAATGTCAGGTCAGGTGAAGCCTCCTTATACTTATCTACCGCGATCTTGCCGTTTTCTGCTTCG
This sequence comes from uncultured Lachnospiraceae bacterium, assembly GCA_910586095.1. Classification (GTDB taxonomy): domain Bacteria; phylum Bacillota; class Clostridia; order Lachnospirales; family Lachnospiraceae; genus COE1. Next base: position 5,410 of record CAJUHQ010000070.1, read on the forward strand.
GCTGCTATCTCATATCCATTTTTTGTAAGGATATCCTTAATCATCATTCTCATGAAAGCAGCATCATCTACGATCAGAATTCTCTTTCCCATAATTTAACATGTCCTTTCTAAACCCTGAAATAATTTATAAAATACATTATATGTATCGGCTTATTTAATGATTTCCATAATCCTTACACCAAAGCTTTCCTCAATGACTACAACCTCACCTTTCGCCACAAACTTACCATTCACAAGAATGTCAATGGGTTCTCCAGCAATTTTGTCAAGCTCTATAATCGTGCCAGGTGCAAATTCCAAAATATCTGAGATAGACTTGCTTGTTCTGCCAAGCTCTACTGTGACTTCCAAAGGAACATCGCGGATCAGACCAATACTCTCAGCACTAACCATCTCACTCTGTCCCTGTGCAAAACTTTGGAACTGTGCAGGCTGAATATTGACATTTGGCATACCATACATAGGCATACCCATCTGTGGCATACCATAACCACCCTGTGGAGGCATACCCATCTGCGGCATACCATAACCGCCTTGTGGAGGCATACCCATCTGTGGTTGCCCCATTCCCATATCCATCTGTGGCATGCCGTAACTGCCTTGTGGCATACCCATTTGTGGCTGTCCCATATCCATAGCTGGAGGTGCTGGGGGTGGGGTTGGAACTGGAGCGGGGGCAGGTGCTGGAGCGGGTGTAGCATCCATTCCACCCATCTGCTGTTCCATAAAAGTATCATAGATAGATTTAGCAAAATCAAGCGGATACAGTTGCATCAATGTAGAATCCACTAAATCATCAATTTGCATCCTAAATGAAATCTTTACAAACTGATCTTCCAAAAATGGTGATAATTCACGCGGTTCCTTTGTCTGAAGATCAACAAGACTTGCCTCTGGCGGACTGATATCAATTGTCTTACCCAACATAGAAGAAAGTGAAGTGGACGATGACCCCATCATTTGGTTCATAGCCTCTGAAATTGCACTCAAATGCAACTCTGTCAGCTCACCATCAATATTAGTACCATCACCACCCATCATCAAATCTGTGATGACTTTTACATCATGCTCTTTCAATACCAAGATATTAGTACCACTTAATCCAACTGTATATTTTATCTGAATAAATACACATGGCTTCTCGTAGGAGTCGATAACCTCCTGCCAAGAACACATTTCTACAACAGGTGTTGTAATATTTACTTTTCTATTTACAAGCGAATACAATGTTGTTGCAGAAGTACCCATACTAATGTTGGCTACCTCTCCTATTGCATCTTTTTCTATATCTGTTAACTCACCAATACTTGTCGTCGCAGTAGCGGCGCTTGATGATCCAGAGTCCGGCGACAGATCTACTCCGTTCAACAATGCATTTATTTCGTCCTGAGATAACATGCCATCCATTGTTTTATTCCTCCTCCCTCACTACCGATGTTACCCTTACGGCATACGCCTCTTTACTTGCACCAGGTACTGCGGTAAACTTTTTGATATTCCCCACATACACATCCAATTCATCGTCAACTTTTGAATCTAGTCTTATGATATCTCCTACTTGTATATTCACAAAATCATTGACTGTAATGACACTTTTACCAAGTACTGCCTTGATAGGAACATCCACTCTACGCACCATTGTCTCGATAAATTGTTCATAATCTTCATCGTCCATCTTTTGCATGCTTGAATACCAGAACTTTGTATTTAATCTGTCCATAACAGACTCAAGCGTAAAAAATGGAAGGCATACATTCATCAATCCCTCTACATCACCAATCTTAACATTCATTGTGACTAGTGCGACCATGTCACTTGGTGATATAATCTGAGCAAACTGTGGATTGGTTTCAATTCGTTCTAAGAATGGATTGACCTCTGCAACATTTTTCCAAGGTTCTCTAAGAAGCTGCATACAAATTACCATAATGCGTTCAATAATGCTCATCTCAATCTCAGAAAAATCACGTGGTTTCTCCAAAGACTCCCCTCTTCCTCCCAGCATACGATCAATCACTGCATATCCAAGCCCGCTGGTCAACTCCATAATGATGGAGCCAGGCATTGGTGAAAAATTAACAATTGTGAGCAACACTGGATTGGACAACGCATTTGAAAACTCCGCAAATGTGACTGTTTCTGAGCTTGCCACATTGACTTGCACATTTTTGCGAAGATAAACTGGCAGATTAGTAGACAATAGTCTCCCATAATGATCAAAAATCATGTTTAAGGTTCTTAAATGTTCCTTTGAGAACTTTGCAGGCCTGCTAAAGTCATAATTTTTAACTTGTCGCTCGTCCTTCTCCTGCATATCCTCCACATCGAGTTCGCCAGAATTAAAGGCTGCCAGCAAACTGTCTATTTCACTTTGAGATAACACCTCTCCCATGCCGTTCATCACCCCCTACATATAATTATCCTTATGTATCTATATTCCCCATTCCCTATCTCTTCAAAAGAAATCTTTCCTCCCACTTTATGATTTCCTTATGAGTATAAGAAGTTAAATGATATGCTATATATAAAATCTGACTCAAATCGTTCCTGGATCTTTGTAAGAATTTGCTGTTTGATTCCATCTGAATCTGCTCTAATCTCATCAAGTGTATACTCTGCCATTACAGAATAGATAATGTCCTTGATAATTCCTTCCATGTTGGCCATAGACTCAGAATACGTCTTGTAATCTTTGTGCTTTGTATTCATAGACATAGATACATTGCCGACTGCATAATGATCTTCACCATCCTCACCCTTTTTCAAAGGAATGGTCATCTCATCTACAATGCTATAGACTTCTGTATCAGCCATAGACACAGATGGGCTGACATCAGATTTTGGAAGGCCTTCAATTTCCAAACCTATAATTGTTGAGATATCTGCAACCATCGCCGCCGTCTTTCTCGAAGCACTTGTCACACTGACCATCATAATTGCTGACAGCACAATATTGACTACCAGCAGCGCCAGAATAATAATTGACAACAGATTTCGTTTCATAACTTATAGTTCCCCCTTCGTTCTATTCACTTACTTTAGCAGCTTAATAGCCGCCCAATGTATTGTAGATTTTTATCTCAACACGTCTGTTTTTTGCTCTCCCTTCAGGAGTAGAATTATCAGCAATTGGTTGGTACTCGCCCCGCCCCGAATGTTTCATTGATTCAGGAGCAAGAGCGGCATTTTCTTTTAGATAATCAAAAACCGCCAGCGCTCTATAACTGCTAAGTACATCATTATTTTCATATCTACCACCATGTAAAGGCACCGAATCCGTATGACCCTCAATCTCAATATCCGAATCTGCATACTTTGCAAGAAGTACTCCAATTTTGTTCAGTACTGGTATTGCATCCGGTTTAATATCCGCCTTTCCTGAATCAAACAAAAAGGCACCATTTAAGGTAAGCAATACATAATCCTCATTAAACTCCACATCCACTTTATTGGACATCATACTCTCTGCGAGTGCTTCGTCAATCTTTTCTGCAAGCTCCTCTGAAAGCTGCATCTTTTGTTCTTGCAGCGTATCAATGTTCTCTTGGAGTTCTTTCATTTCCTCTTCGCTCATTCCAAGTTTCTCAGCAGCTTCTTTTACTTCATCGGATGCTGCTCCTGAATTAACTAAATTCTCAGGATCTTTCACATCTGATTCGGCAGTTTTTCCACTCGTATTGATATATTCATCTAACATATTTAATTGACTGACACCTGCACTCACTAAGATACCATCGCCAATTGCCTGTGCGCCTCCTTTAAAAATACTTACAGAAGACTGAAATGATTTGGCGATATCCTCAAATTTCTGTGCGTCGATTTCTGACATGGAGAACAACATAACAAAGAAACACATCAGCAGGGTCATCATATCTGAGAATGTACTCATCCAAGGGGCAGGGGTACCAGGTGGCAGTTTAAATTCTTCTTTTTTCTTAGCCATTAGCCCTCACCTCCACCGCCTTCATCTGCTGATGTTGTTCTATCTTTAGGTGATAAGAAGGATTTGAGTTTTTCTTCTATGACACGGGGATTTTCACCTGCCTGTATGGAAAGCAATCCTTCTATCATAATTTCCTTTGCTTGCATCTCAATAGTATTGTTTGCTTGCAACTTATTTGAAGTAGGTGCACATATCCAGTTGGCAAGCATGGAACCATAAAATGTAGTAATCAACGCCACACCCATCTTAGGTCCTAGAGTCGTAGGGTCAGACATGTTATAAAGCATGATAACCAAACCTACCAATGTACCAATCATTCCCCACGCAGGTCCCATCGCTCCTAATGTATCCCAGAAACCAGACCGCAACTTATGTCTCTCATCAATACTACTCATCTCTGTATCCAAAATTCCTCTTACCAATTCCGGATCTGTACCATCGACAATCAACATAATTCCCTTTTTCATAAACTCATCTTCAAGGTTGCCAGCGGCTTCCTCCAAAGAAAGAAGTCCTTCCTTTCTAGCTACATTGGACAATTCAATAATCTTAGTAATCATTTCCGGGACATTGACATTTACTGGCTTAAAAATCAACCCCATGCTTTTAACTCCACCAATAAAATTTGGCAGACTAACCGACATCAGGGTTGCTGAAAATGCCCCACCAAAAGTAATGAAGATTGACGGTACGTCAACAAAGTATAACAGACCGCCTAAACCGCCTGCTCCATTTATCATACCATATAAAACAAGAACGAGACACAAAATCATTCCCAATAAAGACGCTATATCCACTTTTAATACACCCCTTTTGTTTTTGTAGGCACAATTCGATACATAATGTATCTATGTCCCCTTTTCTCCATACATCTATAATACTGTAAGGTTACATAAATTGCAACAATTTTCTGAAAAATTTCCAAAATTTTATCAATTTGTCTTATTCGACAGGTTATTTTCTACATTTTTACGCCTTTGTGCTCCAATTCAATTATCATTGAGAACTCCCTAAAAATTGAAAATATCCTTGTCTGGCCTGCTTTACCAGCTTCTGAACTTCATGTCTACTCTCTTTAATAATCATTTTCTTTCCATCGGTTAACGTAACTACAGTATCTGGTGTCTCCTCCACTGTTTCTATCAAACTGGTATTCACTAAAATTTTGATTCCATTTATTTTAGTTACTTCAATCATCATACCCCCCATTTCTGTCAATTTTGTCACGCATTTTACTATTTTCTAGTTGCACTCTACTCAAATACAATTTGCTTGCCTTGTCGCTTTGCAAACTCTATTAGTTTCTTTTTGTAATACTCTAGTTTCTCTATCTTACCTGTTGTCTTGCAGATCGCCAAGAGCCTAGTATATGCATCAAATGCATCTTCTCCTAACAATTCCAAATCCGCCGCTTCCACCACTCTGTTTAAGTTGATATAAGCAGCATCATAATTTTTGCAATTATAGGCAGCTTTTCCAAACAGATACCACAACTTTGTAGACTTCAAATAATCTCTATTGATATCCAAAAGCTGATAGGCCTCATCAGTATTTCCAAGCTTGAGCAAACAATCTGCATAAGATTCCAGACAAAGAGTAAGAAATTTCTTTTCGGGATTACGGTTGACTTCCAAACTCATATCATATGCCAACACTGCCTTTCCATAGTCCTGAAGAGCATTGTAAGACTGTCCAATCTGAAAGTATAGGTAATCCTCCATTCCTTCGTGTTCTCCAATAGCAGCCTTTAACAGCTCCAAATTTCTCTTTTGTTTTTCTTCCATCTCCTTGCGTGGTATATTATAGCCATAATGTTTGACTGTAACTGGAATCTGAAATGTTTCTAACACTACCTCATCAAAACACACTGCATGCTTGGGTGTGATCTGTTCATGAATCCGAAACTGGTAACTAAAATAATTCCTGTTATAAAATCGTGGCACTTCATTGGGCTGGAGTGTTTCTATAGTGCCCTTGTGATATACATTCAACAATTCTATAACTCCAACATTTTTTGGATATTTTTGCATACACATCCGAAGTTTCGCCACATCTATTTTCTGTACATACTCATCACAATCCAATGTCAAAATCCAGTTATAAGATGCTTTAGATGCAGCAAAATTCCGCGCAGCGCTAAAATTGTCCGTCCACTCAAACTCATATACATGACTGCTATACTTTTTTGCAATCTGTTTTGTGTTGTCTGTTGAACCTGTATCGACCACCACAATCTCCATCCCATAAGGAAGCAACTGTTTTAGACAATTCTCTATATGTTTTTCTTCATTCTTGGCTATAATACATACTGAAACAGGAACTTTTCCCATCTTTTCCTTGCCTTTCTTTTGTCTTGTCAATTCTATTTTTTCAATATGTTATCAAACAAGATCAATCTTCTTTTCTAGAACCATAACTCAATGTTTTTATTGTACTACACTTTCGATTATTTTGCAAATAGCACTTAGCACAAAATCATTCTACGCCCTTAGTACAAAATCATCTTATAAGTAACGTTTATTAAAATTTATACTGCAAATCAAACCATCATCCACTCTTACAAGTATCTTTTTACCACATCCTCAACATGACTATAGTAAACAACCACATTATTTTTTATTACTATAATTCTAAACCTCCATACATATTGGGCACAGTAGATACCTTATAGTATTGATATACATTGACACTAGAATATGTGCTCCATTCTTGGCTTGTAAAGGTCACTGTGGCAACATCCTCTTCTACTGTAATTGTTCCATCTATTGTTTTGCCATTTGGCGCTGTCACTTGAAATTCTATTTTATTTTCAACCAGTTTTCCTATGCCATCATCCAAAAATACCAATCGAAAAATACCAATCTGAATCCAATATGTTCCATCCTCATTTTTTTGAATCTCAAGATTAGGCTCATTCATATCATAGTCATTGTACTCTCCTACATATATATCCGATGCAGTTTCCTGTGGCAAATCCACTGACGATGTGTGTTCACTTTCGGTATTTCCTGTTAGATCTGGCATCTCTTTTTGAGATTCAGGTGTCTGTGTTTCTAACAATGTTTCTGTCTCTGTGCGCGTTACTTCTGTCATGTGCTCTTTTGCTACAGATGAACTCTCCTCATTTATTGTAGTAGCCTCTTGACTTTCCTCGACAAATTGAAAGGGTATCTCTTGTATGTCATCTTCTTTCGAGGCACACCCTGATAGTACCCATATCATAGATACGACTATAATCACCCATATATTCTCTTTCTTCATCATTTATCCCCCATTTTACAAGAAAAGTCTATTTGTATCGCCCACAAAGCTTACATTATTTTTGTCCTTCTACACCACACATTCTAAATTTATATGTAAGTCTTCAACTTTCATAGTATGGATGGCCATACGTCTGTCAAACAGCAGATTGAGCATGATCTAAAATTATTATGTAACAGCACTTTTCATTTTAGCATGATGTATCACTATCGTAAATACTTTTTTATTGATATACACAAGATCATACTTTTATTTTTATAATAGGTTGTTTTTTATATTTATTGTTTAAAATAGCTTGAATCTAACCGCTAAAGTAGCTATGCTATTGCTATCAGTTATTCTTTGTTCAAGATCATATTTCCTATTTTTATATGTATCCCTGTTTTTGTACACTGTAGTGATTCCTTAATTAGGTTACAAACCATTTTACTGCCAACAAGAATCCCTGAAAATTATATAGAGCACTATATGGAGGCTATATTATGTATCTAATATCTGTCTATTTTGATCCAACCACTACCAAAAGAATACAATCCTTAATTAATCAAGTTGCTGCTGCAACGCAAAATACCTATATGACCCAAAAACAAGTACCGCCGCATCTGACGATTTCTTCTATAGAGGCTAGATCAATAGATGTTCTTATTCCTCCTATAAAAAGACTAGAGGGAACTCTAAAACAGGGAACTGTACAGTTTGTTACGGTTGGACAATTATTACCATATGTTCTATATATAGCACCTGTGTTAAACCTGTATCTACAAGAATTAGCTGTTCAAGTTTATGATGCGATCTCTGCGATTTCTCAAACTACCATAAGCACCTACTATAGACCACTATCTTGGTTGCCACATGTCACTATCGCAAAGACTCTATCAAAAGAACAGATGCTAACGGCATTTTCTGTCGTTCAAAACCGATTTTCTGTATTTGAGGGACGCATTATAGAAATTGGAGTAGCAAAAGTCAATCCACACGAAGATATACTGCGCTATCATCTTGATTGAATAGAAGCAACTTTTGGCTTTCCTGTGCATATCTCCTTTCTGCGTCTGTGCGCATAAAAAAAGAAATCCTGATGCACATCATCCATCAGGATTTCCATCTATTTTATTCCCTTCTTACTCAATCCTTTGCACAAACTCACAGAAATTTTGTGTATTTTATTCTGCCCCTGACACGGTGATAATGATATTTTCCGCTGCAATTTCTGTTTTTCTTTGCACAATATCTATAATTTGTGCGGTCTGTGCCTCTGTAAGACTTGATGCCGCCACCATCACATCAGCAGTGTCACCACTGATACTTACCACAGTCTGCGTAAACCCTTTTGCCTCTAATAACATTTGTGCATCCGATTCCTTTTGAGCGGTTTCAGTCAGGGTAATCATGCTGTTTATAGCCTCTTTCTTAGCTTCCTCTGTAAGATCATCATTATTGATAATCTCCATCAAAGATGCTTTATTCTGTGCTCTTGTCTGTTCTTTTAACAACTTTGCTCCTGCAAGCGTAGATACTCCAGATGCACTGGTAAATACTGCCTCTCCTGGTACTTCCTGCTCGATTACATTGGCTCCTGTTTCATCTGTATTTGATGCTAGTACTCCATCCTCACCTGTTCCCTGAACAGAAGTATCTGCAACGGATACATTTTGCATATCATTGCTTAGATAGTTGTCTGTGATAGTCACATCATCTGTATCAAGACTTGCAATATCTTTGTCTGTTCCCGCAGTATACTCAGTCACTGTTCCATCTGCTTCCTCCCTGAGTGATATAGCATACATATCCTCATCTGAGATTTCATACGTAAGTTCACTGTCACTGCCGTCCACAGATATAAAGTCTTCTTCTCCAATCTTGGTTCCGGCAAAGTTCAGATACCCCGCCACTGCTATCATTACCGCCAGTGCTGTAATCATAATCTGGTTTTTCCTTAATATTTTTTTCACCAAACCATATCCTTCCTATACTTCTCTTTGCTACTTCTATCATATTCAACATGTATGCCCATTAGACTTCACATCTCAAAAAATTCAAAATTCCTTTTCGACAGATTAATTCTTTGTGTCTACAAAAATCCCCACTTCTACCTTGTTTGCCTCCACCCCATATAGTGCCATGACAAGCCGCACAATCTGAAGTCGCACTTCTTCGTTGATCGCCCCTTCCGCAGCGATTACCACTCCATCGATCGCTGGACTTTTGGTTTGATTGACAAAAGGCACCTCATTTCCACTGTCATTTCTAGTATATACTGTCGTCTCCTCTTTTGATTCCTGGCTGCTCTCCCCATCTTTACTGCTGGAAGTGGGAACATCTTTTTCCACAATATATTTTTGAGATTCCTTCATGTAGATTAACACTTTGACCTTTCCTACTCCTTCGATACTAGACAAAAAACTTTCTAATTCTTGCTCAAGTGTTCTTTTGTAACTATCCCCTGAGGCTTCCTGTGTCCTTGTTATATCTGTGGATTGTGCCGAGGATTTTTTTTCCTTTGTACTACTTTTATAGAAGGAACTGCCATTGTCCTGTCCTGTTGGCAACAAGATGACAAACAACAATATTCCGCTTAAAAATATAATAAGCATTGTCTCTTTTAAAGGGCGTTTGCCATTGCCTTGCTCATTCCTCCCCTTCAATCTCTGAAGAATCCTCTCCCACATCCACGCTTTCTCCCTTCTGGCTGTCATATTCCTTGTATGCTTCTTCTATAATTTTGTCTTCCCACAATCTCTGCTCAGAATATTCCTCCTCAATAGATGCATCTTCTGATGACAATAGTTTCATCCATTCCCGCTCCCAATCTGCGTACAATTGATCTGCTTTTTCTAAGCTTTCCTCCACCTGCTCTACATAGGTAAATACTACATTACAACAAATACACATTGTCAAAAGATAGGAAAATAGCTTTAAATACTTCTGATATGCACTTTTTTCCGTCAATTGCAACAGGCACTGAAAACAAATCATCGTATAAATCAACCGCCGAATCTCCGCTGCCAAAACTCCCACAAAAACACCTCCAAAAATAACAATAAAACGTTGCTTGATTTCAGTTCCTTCTTAAAAGTTACTATTTTCACCTAAAACATTGTTTTGATTTTAACTAGTCGCATTTGTAACAGCCGCTATTGTAATAAAAAATAATGTTGTGACTGTAATTAATATTCTAAGAAGCATAAACCCTGCATCCGAGATATACTCCACACACTTTGTCATTTGTTTTTCTCCACATATTCCTCCTAAAGCAGCACTAATTTTGATAGTAATCAATATCATAAATGTTTTTAGAACTGGCGCCACGATCAAAAGAAGCAATAATACTAAAATCAATACACCAAGGCTATTCTTCACTGCTATAGCCGAAGCAAATGTCACACTTGAAACAGATTCTACAATGTCTCCTATCCCTGGAATAGCACTCGCTGTTTTTTGTATGACTGTGTTGTTTGCCTTATCAATCACAGGCGTAATAATAATCTGCAAAATACTGCTTCCTGACAAGAGTACTACCATTGTCTTTAATACCCACTGTACTATTTTTTTGATCAGTTCCATCAATCCTTTGAATCGTTCCTCTCCCCAGATACTCTCCACAACGCCTAAGATCACATAACTTTCCACTACTGGCGTGAGTGAAGCTGCTACAATTCCCTCTATCAGACACAAAAATCCCAATAATAATTTATAGAAAATCAATGCAGTCAGTCCCGATCCCGCTGCCGCGATACAAATCATGTATGCTGGAAGCATTAGTTTTAAAAATTCAATCATACGTGCTATAGCATACTCAACAATGCCAAGAACTTCGCGAAATGCATAGAGTAGCACTGCTAACTGGCAAATGATAAAAAATGTACGTGTTGCCTTTGCTGTACTTTCATTTCCAAATGCAGACATAAGATTTCCCACCAGCGCCGCCAAAATAAACAACACCAAAATCGATACAAACAGACTTTTCCACCCATCAATGATTCCAGATAAAATCTGCGCAATATATTTCCAGAGTAATCCTGGCTCTAATACCCAATTTCCTTTGAGAACATCCTCCATAAAATTGAGAGCGTTTTTATTTTGCCCAGGCAAAAGTTCCTGTAAAAATGTATCCAATATATTGAGATCTGGTAATATGTCCAGATTGTCCCACAAACTAAGCTCGTCACTCATCTCATCATTTCCTCAAGCATATCCACCATAATTCTTATTACTGGAAACCCCGCTGCCATCACCGCAATCTTTCCAAACAACTCTATATGATTTCCGAGAGCAGAATAACCAGAATCTTTACATAAATTTGCAGCAAAATCACAAATATAGGTAATACCAATCAACTTTAAAAGCAAATTCAAATACGCAGAATGACTTCCAAGTATTGTTTTCCAATCTTCTATCTCACGTATGACATTTTCCAGTATTCCCAACACGCGTATCGCGATAAAAAAGCTCACCACCAATATAATTAGTGAGGCATATTCTGGCTTGTCTTTTTTTATAATAAGCGCCGCAAAGATTCCTGCCACGCCAAGTATACAGATTTGCAGCATTGTCCCTCCACCTTCTCAAAGCCCAAATAAGTCTTGAATCATCTCAAAAAGCTGGTATATATAAGGGACAATCCATGAAAGTACCAGCACCAACCCCGCCAGGCTGATGAGGAAAGCATGCTCTTCTCTACCACTATGCTTTAATACCTGTCCCAATATCGTAATCAGTATTCCTACCGCCGCGATCTTAAAAATAAGACTGACCTCCATCTTCATCCCCGTTTCCTATTTTCTATTTTTATTATCAATACTCGAAATTTTCATAATCTGAATGGTTCTATCACCTGACAAACAACCATCTTCACATGATAATCATTTATAAAAATAACACAATACATAAAATTCCTGTCAGGGTGCTGAGCGCTTTAATCAACCGACTGTTCTCCTCTTTTTTTATTGTTGCTTTATGAATGGCATCATCCAACTCACTCTCAAAGAGTCGTAAGGCTTCTATCTGCAATCTAT
>CAJUHQ010000070.1:17640-19149 GCA_910586095.1 uncultured Lachnospiraceae bacterium
CTATCCCCTTCACAGCCCAGGCAATCTCCCATTTTCTTAAGATACATCTGTGCTATTTTAGAAAGTGTCGTTGTTTCTTCCATAGAGTAAAGTTCCTCTTGCCACAACTGAATGATGCCTTTTCCGCTGCGTTGCTGAATCTTTTTGGAAAGATTTACTAGAAATGCATCATAAGGAGCCTCCATCTTGTCTGCTAGTAAATCTATAATTTCTTCGACAGGTCTATGTAAATAAGATATTTCCCCTATCATATACAAAAGGATTTGTTTTTGGGCCTTTAACTGTCGTATCTCACAATTCATCTCTCCACACAACGACCACCCAAATCCTAGTGCTCCCGTCATGACACAGGCACCTGCAATAAGCTTTTGCCACATAGTGCTCTCCCCTCCCTGTCAAAAACACAAAAATACCTGTCCAGTCCTGATGTCCTATCCATCGATAACACAACAAAACGCTCAAAAATTTTAAGTTGAAGAATTCTTTTCATCTCCTTCTTACAAAAGAGATCCTCTATCGAAGTTCCGTGCACGGTAGCCAAAACACAGCATCCACTCACTCCTGCATGAAGAATCGCTTGTGCATCCTCTGTCTTGCCAATTTCATCAATCGCAACGACATACGGCGAAAATGTACGCACTAACACATCAATTCCATGCATTTTATCACCCCCTGTCACAATATCTGTCCGTCCTCCACAATCAAGCATTGCTTTTCCCCTGTAGGCACCTGCGATCTCTCCTCTCTCATCAACAACTCCTACTGTACATCCCTTATGCCCTGCGTATCCATCCGATACCAATCGAATAATATCGCGCAACAATGTGGTCTTTCCTGCACCTGGTGCAGACACAATCAAGGTATTTTTTAATTGTCCTACAGTTGCTTGTGCTGCATAGAGTTCTTTACTATTCTCTGCATCCCATTTTTTATCCAAATCCTGCCCATATAGATATTTTATGACAGATTGTGCAATATTTTTAATCTGGTGTGCGATGCGAATGTTCATATATCGCACATATTTAACAAGAAATCCTCCTTTTTCCGATGGCTCTAACTCTCCTGTTATTCCGATTCGATGACCTCCTTCCACAGTCATATACCCTTGTCTACGCTCCGAATCATAGGCATATACCGAATCGTGGCAGAGATATCGAAAAATCTCTTCAAGTTCTCTCTCTCCATATTGTATTGGAAGTTGAATCTCCTCTGCTCCAATCACACACACAGGCCTATCAACCCGAAGTCTAATCTCTCTTATCTTGCTTGCATCGATCCCACTGGCCTTCCATTGTGATCTAAGACGCTCTGGGAAAAAATGCAAAATCTCATTGATACAAGTCATCTGTGTCTCGCCTCCCCCTTGTCCATACCTCAATATATGTTTTCAAATCAAAAATATTACAATCTCATGTGACTTTTTGCCAGTATCCTTTATCATTTTTAGGTACTATTAAAGTCTTCGACTTTCATAGTATGGATGGCCATACGGCCTGAAATGATATATGG
>CAJUHQ010000071.1 GCA_910586095.1 uncultured Lachnospiraceae bacterium
GTTCTTAGAAATTATTTGCAGTCTGTGTAACAAATGTTTGACAAACCTACAATTTGTGAAAAGTTCCTAAAGCAAAAATATTGACGTAGAGCATGGATTATCTTATAATACAAAAGAGTATGTTCAAATGAGGACTTAAAATAGCCCTAACCGATAGTCAGGAGGAATGACATGATTAAAAGTATGACAGGTTTTGGGAGATGCGAGGTACTGGAAGGAAATTGCAAATTTACGGTAGAGATGAAGTCCGTAAACCACAGATATCTCGATGTTAATATTAAAATGCCAAAGAAACTTGGTTTTTTTGAGAGTGCCATCCGAAATGAATTAAAAAAGTATGTGCAACGCGGAAAAATTGACTTATTTATCACATATGAAGATTTTTCGGAGAGTACAGTATGTATTAAATACAATAGAAATACTGCTGCGGAATATCTAGGATATCTAAAATCTATGGCACAGGAGTTTGGACTAGATAATGATATTCGTGTGTCAACACTCTCGCGTTATCCAGAAGTGTTTTCTATGGAGGAGCAGACCATTGATGAGGAGGAAGTTTGGAATAGTCTTGTCAAGGCTCTAAAAGGAGCAGTAGAGGGCTTTACTGATACGCGCGTGAGAGAAGGACAACATCTTGCAGACGATCTGATTGTAAAGCTTGAGGGGATGCTTACACATGTCGCTTTCATTGAACAGCGATCTCCACAGATTATTGAGGATTACAAGAAAAAGCTTCAGGAAAAAATTCAGGACCTTCTTTTAGATGCTACAGTGGACGAGACAAGACTTTTGACAGAGGTGACCATTTATGCAGACAAAATTTGTGTTGACGAGGAATTGGTGCGCCTGAAAAGTCATATTGAGACAATGAAACAATCACTACTAGAGGGAGGAAGCATTGGTAGAAAACTTGATTTTATAGCACAGGAGATGAACAGAGAGGCAAATACAATCTTATCAAAAACCAATGATTTGTCTGTCTCTAATCGGGGCATAGATTTAAAGACAGAGATTGAAAAGGTAAGAGAACAGATACAAAATATTGAATAGAACGCATATAAAGGGGTGTTCGTGTGGATTTTGTTCGTGGGCTATTGGCAGAATGAGAGCCCGCAAAAGCGGGCGGACGGGAGTAAATGTGAAATTAAAATTTCACCTATCTTGATTATGAGAGCCCGCAAAAGCGGGCGGACGGGAGTAAATGTGAAATTAAAATTTCACCTATCTTGATACGAGAGCCCGCAAAAGCGGGCGGACGGGAGTAAATGTGAACAGATTGATTCATATAGGATTTGGAAATATTGTAAATACATCAAAAATTATTGCGATTGTCAGTCCAGATTCTGCTCCTGTTAAGCGTATGGTGCAAAAAGCAAAAGAAAATGGTACTGCGATTGATGCGACACAAGGTAGAAAGACAAAGGCAGTGTTAGTTATGGAAAGCAGCCAAATTGTACTCTCAGCCCTGCTTCCCGAGACAATTGCGGGAAGAGCACAAGGGACATTATCAGATGAAGATGCCATAGAAAATGAATAATCATTGCGAATAGCATGAAGTTGAAGGTTTACCTTCTGTCATATTTTGGTCGAGGTGACGTTTATAACAAAATAAAAACTTGTGTTCTAAATAAAGAAAGACGAGGTAGAATATATGCTACATCCATCATATACAGATTTAATGAAAGTTGTAAATAGTGAAGTAGAGCCAGGAGAAGCACCAGTAGTTAATAGTCGTTATTCTATTGTGATGGCAACATCCAAACGTGCAAGACAGATTATTTCAGGAGAGGAACCAATGGTAGATACTAAACAGACTAAACCATTGTCCATTGCAATTGAAGAGTTGAACAAGGGAAAGATTAAGATTATACCAGGGGAGTAAACTGAAAAATCAAAGATTTTTCAGTTGGCAAATTTGTGCATGAGCACAAATTCGCAGGTAGAGAAAAGAATATAGGGAGTAAACTGAAAAATCAAAGATTTTTCAGTTGGCAAATTTTTTTGAATCAACAAGTTTGTGTACTATAAAGGTATTAAAATGGAGAACACAAAGATTTTATTTATCTCTCTAGGATGTGATAAGAATCTGGTAGATACAGAACAGATGCTTGGCATGCTAGTTCAGAAGGGATATACGATAACAGATGATGAAAATGAGGCAGATGTGGTAGTAGTGAACACATGCTGCTTTATTAATGATGCAAAGCAAGAAAGTATTAATACATTATTAGAGATGGCGCAGCTTCGTGAAAATGGCAGTATCAAGGCACTTATAGCGACAGGATGTCTCTCACAACGCTATCAAGATGAGATTCAAAAAGAAATCCCACAGGTGGATGCTGTTGTGGGAACTACAGCAATTGATGCTATTGTGGACGTGCTTGACGAGGTTCTCAAAGGCCAAAAACAAAATCATATAGAGGATATTAATCGCTTGCCGCTTTTTGACAAAAAGAGAGTAGTCACAACAGGCGGTCATTATGCATATCTCAAGATTGCAGAAGGTTGTAATAAGCATTGCAGTTACTGTATTATTCCTAAAGTACGAGGAAAGTATAGAAGCATACCAATGGAAAATCTTCTAGAGGAGGCGCGCAATCTTGTGGCATTAGGAGCAAAAGAGCTCATTGTAGTTGCGCAGGAGACTACTCTTTATGGTATAGATTTATATGGTAAAAAGGCATTGCCCGAACTTTTGCATCGATTGTGTGAGATTGATGGACTTTTTTGGGTGCGGATTTTATATTGTTATCCAGAAGAAATCACGCAGGAGTTGATAGAAACCATTCGTACAGAAAAGAAGGTTTGTCATTATCTTGATATTCCCATACAACATGCATCCGATAGAATATTAAAGCGTATGGGAAGGCATACCACCAAACAGGAACTTGTAAGTATTATCAGTAAACTTCGTGAGTTGGTGCCAGATATCTGTCTTCGGACAACAGTTATTACAGGATTTCCAGGAGAGACACCAGAGGAACACGAGGAACTTCTTGCGTTTGTGGATGAGATGGAATTTGATCGCTTGGGAGCATTTATATATTCGGCTGAGGAAGGAACACCAGCAGCGTTGTTTGCAGATCAGATTGATGAGAAGATTCAATGCGAAAGACAAGCACAAATTATGGAGCTTCAGCAGGAAATTGCTTTTGAGAAGGCAGAGAATAGTATTGGAAGTGAACTGTTGGTTATGGTGGAAGGGTTTCTGCCCGATGAACATGTTTATGTAGCTAGGAGTTATAAGGATTCACCTACTGTAGACGGACTTGTTTTTATTCAGACAGACAGGGAGCTTCTGACAGGAGATTTTGTTCATGTAAAAATTACAGGATCGTATGAATATGACTTGATAGGCGAGTTAAGTTAAGAAACTAGAGAATTTTACAGATAAATTGAATTGGCAATACAAACAAAGTTTATATTGCGAACTTGTTTGTTATATCAAATTTGTGCTTGGGTCAATGTATATGTATCATGGATGCATGTATATATAACTTGTGGGCACTAGAAGCATCGGATTGATGATTGCGCTGCGGCGTATGGGGGTAGAACATGAATTTACCAAATAAGTTGACTGTTTTTCGAGTAATTTTAATTGTACCATTTGTGCTATTTATGCTTGGAGGACATGCACAATGGGGATGGTTTAAAGCAGTGTTTGGAGGGATTTTGGAATATACAGATTATATTGCGCTCGGTGTATTTATCATTGCGAGTCTCACAGATTTGTTTGATGGAAAAATTGCCAGAAAGTATAATTTGGTCACTAATTTTGGGAAATTTATGGACCCGCTTGCCGATAAATTGCTTGTATGTGCCGCGCTAATCTGCTTGATAGAACTTAATAGAATTCCTGCATGGGTGGTCATTGTCATTATTAGTCGTGATTTTATTATCAGTGGATTTCGGCTTATAGCAGCAGATAATCGTGTGGTAATAGCAGCAGGGTATTGGGGAAAATTCAAGACGACATTTCAGATGGTAATGGTTTGCCTCATGATAGCAAATATTGAAGCACTTGATTTGTTTACACAGATTATTATGTGGGTGGCACTAATTCTTACTATTGTATCTCTTGTGGATTATCTAGTTAAGAATAAAGGGGTGTTGTTGGACGGTAAAATATAATTAAAATTAGGATAAAAAAGGATGCGATCGCATCCTTTTTGTGTGCACAAGTACCCAAGAGAAAGAAGAGGATTGATTGCATATGTGTATATTATCTAAGATTATGATTGAACAAGCACCTATATTGTATGAAATGTAAAAAGTCATACTTGTTTTGATCGGATATATATGATAAGGTTAAAAAGAAGGTAGGGCATCCTAACAAGTAAGTAGTGAATGAGTGCTGCTGCATAGTTACGGTGGATGCAAGTTTGTTGTAAAAATACATTGACATTTACGAACAGATGTTTTATAATATAAACATATTAAACATTTGTTCTGAATGAGAAGGAGTATAGGCATGGAAAAGGAAGAAAAATTAAAGGCATTAGATGCCGCGCTATCACAAATAGAAAGACAATATGGCAAGGGAGCCGTTATGAAGTTGGGTGATTCGAGTGCTCAGATGAATGTTGAGACTATACCAACAGGTTCGTTGAGCCTAGATATTGCATTGGGGCTTGGTGGGATACCAAAAGGGAGAATTGTTGAGATTTATGGACCTGAGTCATCAGGAAAGACGACGGTTACATTACATATGATCGCAGAGGTTCAAAAAAGAGGCGGAATTGCTGGTTTTATTGATGCAGAGCATGCATTAGATCCCGCATATGCAAAGAACATTGGGGTTGATATTGACAATTTGTACATATCACAGCCAGATAATGGAGAACAGGCACTTGAAATTACAGAGACAATGGTTCGATCAGGGGCTATAGACATTGTCGTAGTTGACTCTGTAGCGGCACTTGTGCCTAAAGCCGAGATTGATGGAGATATGGGAGATTCACATGTCGGACTTCAGGCAAGATTGATGTCACAGGCATTGCGCAAACTTACGGCAGCAATTAGCAAGTCAAATTGTGCAGTAGTGTTCATTAACCAGTTGCGTGAGAAGGTAGGGATTATGTTTGGAAATCCAGAGACTACCACAGGAGGGCGAGCATTAAAATTCTATTCTTCTGTACGTCTTGATGTTAGAAGAATAGAATCACTTAAACAAAGTGGAGAGATCACAGGAAATAGAACGCGTGTAAAAGTTGTAAAGAATAAGATAGCACCACCATTTAAGGAAGCAGAGTTTGATATTATGTTTGGAGAAGGGATTTCTGCGGAAGGTGATATCTTAGATCTAGCAGCATCAGAAGGAATTGTAGTCAAGAGTGGAGCATGGTATGCTTATGACGGGGGCAAAATTGGACAGGGTAGAGAAAATGCAAAACAGTATTTAAGAGATCATCCAGACACCTGCAAAGAAATAGAAAATAAAGTACGTTTGCATTATGGACTGCAAGGAGCAGAAGCGATAGAAACTCCAGAAAGTTCAAGTGAAGCTGAGAAACCATCTGCAAAGGAAAAAAATGACACAAAGGGCCGCTCAAAACAACCAAAGCCAGAGGAGCTTCCTCCTGTTGTGGAAAATAATTGATAGATGCGTGAGAAAAGATGATTGTAACACAAGTAACGGAGATTTCAAAGACCAAGATAAAAGTTTGTTTGGACAATGAAGAGATGTTTTCCTTGTACAAGAGCGAACAAAGAACCTATCACATCACAGAAGGAATGGAACTATCAAAAGAAGTATATCACACACTAGTGAAAGAGGTGTTGCCCAAAAGAGCAAAGCTTCGGAGTATGAATCTTCTTAAAAATAAAGATTATACAGAATATCAATTGAGAGAGAAATTAAAGCAAGGTTGTTATCCCGAAACAAGTATTGACCAGGCAATAGAGTATGTGAAGTCTTTTGGATACATTAATGATGTGAGATATGCATGTTCTTATATAGATTATGCTAGTACTACAAAGAGCAGACGACAAATTGAGATGACATTGATTCGTAGAGGAGTATCTAAGGAGGACATCAATCAGGCATATACACAGTGTTCTGATGAGGGGGATCTGACAGGAGAAGAGGAACTTATAGAAAAGTTACTAAACAAAAAACACTTCAATAGACAGGAAGCCACTTACGAGGAACGCATGAAAATGATTGGTACATTATATAGAAAAGGATTTTCATTAGACAAAATATATCAGGTAGTTGATCGAGAATAATTGAATACCTTTAACTGATGTCATAATAATGGGGCTGTTGCAAAAATTCGGCAATTCCACAATATATAATTAAGATGTCTCAGATATCCTATCTATTGTGTGTATACGCCATTTTGCAACAGTCCCATTATAGTTTTAAGCAAGTTCTATTTTAAATACAATAGGATCTGGACTTTGGTAATCACATTGTATATGAAGACCTTTTTCGGTTCGTGTCCATGCAATAGGTCTATGTGCAGAAAGCAATTCAACTTGTTTGATTATCCCCTGAAAAAAAGCTTGCTGGGAGGCGTCTTGCTCAGCAAGAGAACAGATACAATATTCGTCATTCTCACTACATCGTAAAGCTATGGCATACAAATAGCCGCCAGAGACAGTAAACCGAAAATCGTTAGATGTAAAATTCTTTTTAATTCCATCAGAAAAATGTCCATCTATCACCTTCGTAGGTCCCTCACCATATTTTCGCCAAACATTTGAACCATAAATTGCTTCACCATTGATTTTGAGCCATTCCCCAATATGAAGCAACACTGCTGTATCTTCGTCAGAAATGGTTCCATCTGCTTTTGGACCTACATTGAGTAATAGCGTGCCATTTTTGCTGACAATGTCTACTAAATCACACAAAAGATCTGTTGCCGACCGAAATTGATTGTTATGGGTATAGCACCATGAATTTAGAGCGATTGCGGTATCTGTCTGCCAGAAGTAAGGTTTTACATCCGCAAATTGGCCACGTTCTACATCTGGAACGGCTGTTCCAAACATAAAAGCATCATATTTATAATTGATAACAACGTTGGTCCCCCATTTAGCAGCACAATTATAATAGTATGCGGCTAATTTTTGCAGCCACGGTTTGCAGGCATTATGTTCAATCCACCAATCAAAATAAAGAATTTTTGGTTGATACTTGTCAATGAGCTCGCAGGTGCGCACTAACCAATCCTGTAAATATTCTTCGGATGACGTCGGCTTACTGTAGAGATCATGATGGTTTGGTTCGGGCATCGCAGGCCAGTAGAAATCACCGCGTTGCAGTGGCTCCTTGATGTCGCTGTCAAATTCCTTTCCATGTCCCATAAAAAACCAGTGTTCTAACCGATGCGAGGATGTTCCAAATGACAGGCCACGTTTTTGACAGCTTTCTCTTAGCTCACCTAAGACATCCTTTTTAGGTCCCATCTCCCATGAATTCCAGTGAGAAATTTCACTGCGATACATCTGAAAACCATCATGGTGTTCTGCTACGGGCATTATATATTTTGCACCTGCTCGATCAAATAAATCTATCCATGCATCAGCATCAAACTGTTCAGCTCGAAACAGTGGAATAAAGTCTTTATATCCAAAGTCAGAATGTTTTCCATAAGTTTGAATATGATGTTCATATTCGGGAGAGCCTTGAATATACATATTACGTGAGTACCACTCACTGCCAAAAGCGGGGACACTATAGATTCCCCAGTGAATAAAAATGCCAAACTTAGCATCTCGATACCATTGTGGTACGTGATAAGAGGATAACGATTTCCAGGTATCCTCATAAGGTCCTTGTTCAATGACAGTATCAATATGTTTTAAATAGGGTTTTAAGTCATACATATATACCTCCATGTGATGGTTTGATACTCTTGTTTCTTTTTGTACTGACAAGAGATCTAAGACATTCAGACAAAAAGAGAATGTGAGAGTACAAATATGAATTGTATAGTGATTTAAAATTTTAAAATAATAAAACGATACATGATTTAGTGATCTTACGATTAGAATGAGCATGTATATATCATTATTATATCGTGAAGATATTGCGAAATCAATGAAAATCACTATAAAGTAAGAGACAGCACTAGAAAATAATATTTGTCATGGCAGCTATAAAAATACTTGACAGTAGGACTTGAAAAAGGTAAAATTAGAGTGTTGTAATATCAGCATTTGATTCTAATGTTTGTTCTTGCAAACTGTGCCTTAGCCGGAGGTGTACAAGCAAGAGCGTACATCATAGAATGATATGCGGGCGGGAAAGAATTTCCTGTGTAGGATGGTACAATAAAGTAGCTGTTTAGCATACCTTATATATTTCAGCATCCAAAGCACAGATTTGTGTGTACTAGTTACATTGGCATCAGGAACTGTGAAGGCGCTGAATAGTTGCACAATGAAAATTAAATAAAGGAGGTGCTCCTGTACATGCTATACTACGTGATAGAGGCAATTGTTCTTATTGCGCTATGTGTAGCAGGCTGCTACTTTGTATTTTCAAATTACAAAAAAAATGTTGAGACTACCATTGGAAATGCGGAGGACAAAGCTAGGGAGATTGTTGATGAGGCTCTAAAAACTGCTGAGACGAAAAAGCGTGAGGGACTTCTTGAGATTAAGGAAGAATCTATTAAAACCAGGAATGAACTCGACAAAGAAATCAAAGAGCGCAGGGCGGAAGCGCAGCGTTATGAGAGAAGAGTACAGCAGAAAGAAGAAAGCATTGACAAGAAGGCTGATGCCATCGAGAAGAAAGAAGCAAGCCTTGTTGCACGCGAGGAAGAACTTGCAAGACAGAGAAGTATTGTTGCAAGACTTAATGAAGAGCGCGTACAGGAACTGGAACGAATTTCAGGATTAACCTCTGAACAGGCAAAAGAGCATTTATTAAAAATTGTTGAAGACGAAGTAAAACATGAAACAGCTGTAATGGTCAAGGAAATGGAGAGCAGAGCAAAAGAAGAAGCTGATAAAAAGGCAAAAGAGTATGTTGTCACAGCGATTCAAAAGTGTGCTGCCGACCATGTATCCGAGACAACGATTTCCGTGGTGCAGCTTCCAAATGATGAAATGAAAGGTAGAATCATCGGGCGTGAGGGACGAAACATCAGGACGCTGGAGACACTTACAGGTGTCGAGCTTATCATTGATGATACTCCGGAGGCGGTTATTCTATCTGGATTTGATCCGATTCGGAGAGAAGTGGCGAGAATAGCCCTTGAGAAGCTGATTGTAGATGGGCGTATCCATCCTGCAAGAATTGAGGAAATGGTCGAGAAAGCCCAGAGAGAAGTTGAGGTCATGATAAAGGAGGAAGGCGAGTCGGCAACACTTGATGTTGGTGTACACGGCATTCATCCGGAGCTTGTGAAACTTCTGGGTAAGATGAAGTTTCGAACAAGTTATGGTCAAAACGCTTTGAAACATTCCATAGAGGTAGCACACCTGACTGGGCTGCTTGCTGCTGAAATGGGGCTTGATGTCAGAATGGCAAAAAGAGCCGGCTTGCTGCATGATATTGGTAAGGCAGTAGACCACGAGATGGAAGGTTCACATATACAGTTGGGTGCGGAATTGTGCAGAAAGTACAAAGAATCATCCATTGTTATAAATGCTGTTGAATCACATCATGGTGATGTAGAGGCACAGTCACTGATTGCCTGTCTGGTTCAGGCTGCGGATACAATTTCTGCTGCGAGACCGGGGGCAAGGCGTGAAACTCTCGAAACATATACGACCAGACTCAAACAATTAGAAGAAATAACCAACAATTTTAAAGGTGTCGATAAATCTTTTGCTATTCAGGCAGGTAGAGAGGTTCGTGTTATGGTAGTTCCTGAACAGATTAATGATTCAGACATGATACTTTTGGCACGTGATATTTCTAAACAGATTGAAGCAGAGTTAGAGTATCCAGGACAAATTAAAGTGAATGTTATCAGAGAATCTCGCGTTGTCGAGTATGCGAAATAATTTTTAATAAGATTATAAAGACCATCAAAATGTTAAAAAGACTTTTGATGGTCTTTTATATTTCTCAAAAATCATAGTACCCCCATCATGCAAGCTTGCCGCATGGCCATCTCTACTATGAAAGTCAAAGACTTTCATAATACCCCCATCATGCGCAGCTTGCCGTTTGGCGGGCCGCATGGCCATCTCTACTATGAAAGTCTTTGACTTTCATAGTAGAAAAATACACATTGTAAATAGCAACTGATTACTCTATAATTAATTGTATCAATTTGGAAGATAGTAAATAATTTGAAAGTAGAGAAAAAGAAAAATGATGAGAGAGCAAGTAATGACAGATCCAAAAGAATTGGTAAGAATAGAGCTTAAAAAGGCGGGTTTTGACATTGATTCTATACAAGTTCCAAAAAGGGTGTATCTATTGGCAGATGGGATTTATGATGCAATGATTGAAAAAGGGTGCGGAGAATATAAATATCCTCTAGGAGGAGCGTTGTATGTTTTTAAGAATCATCCACAGAGTGGTTTTATAAAAGGAGAAATGTGTTCTCCTGGAATTGCAACACAGGCAGAAGACTTGATTGCAGGAGGTGTCAGAGAGCTCATTCATGTTGGTCTGGCAGGTGGAATCAATCAAAAATTAAAAGTTGGAGATATTGTTCTTACAAAGGGGGCATATAATGACACTGCCATAGCTAGATTATATGGATTTGACTATGATTTTCTTGAAACTAGCGCATCTTTAACAGATGAAATAGCAAATATGCTAAGAAAAAAAGAAATTGAGGTAACTAGAGGAAAGCATTGGACAACAGATGCAGGATATCATGAGACTTGGGGACAAGTTCTCGATTATCGTGAAAAAGGGGCATTGTGTGTAGAAATGGAAGGTGTCGGACTTTTTACGGTTGCTCGATATAGAAAATGTTTTGCCTCTGCACTATATATTATCACAGATGTTATTACAGAAGAGGGATGGTCTATAGGATGGGAAGGCAATATACTAGATGAAGTGATTGCAAAAATAACGGATGCGATAGCAAATTAATATAGACATCTTATAATGATAGATAGAACTACTTTATATAGTAAGATTAGAAATATTTTGGTCAAAGAAAAGATATAGTTTATACATAAACGTAGAGAAAATATAGGCGGCTAGAGTTGTTTGTGTCTAGTAATTAGTGAAGGACAAGAGTTGGTTTGATCCAATTGGAAAGGAGCAAAAAATGGAGGCAGAAATAAAACGTTTAAAAAGAGAATTGCAATGTGAAGGTGCTATCACAAAGTATTACAAAGATACTGTGCAACTTCCTGATGGAAAAACGGCAGTATGGGATTTTGTAGGGCATAATGGAGCCGCTGCAGCAGTAGGGGTGTTAGATGATGGGAGACTTGTTATGGTCAGACAGTATAGAAACGCCTTGGATCGATTCACGTTGGAGATTCCAGCGGGAGGACTGAATATAGATGAGCCAACTATTCAAGCAGCAGCAAGAGAATTGGAGGAAGAGACAGGGTATCGCTGTGGCAAGATTGAAAAACTTCTTACAATTAGAACAACCGTAGCTTTTTGTAATGAAAAGATCGATATCTATCTTGCGACAAAATTAGAAAAAACCAGCCAACATCTCGATGAAGACGAGTATGTAAATGTTATTCCCTATTCATTAGAAACACTAGAAAAAATGATTTATGAAGGAATCATCGAAGATTCCAAAACAATTGCTGCGATTTTGGCATATAAGAATAAATATAAGAAATGAGTCATAAGCTTAAATAAGGATTCTCTTTGAATAGGTGAAGTGACGGATGAATAAATTTAATACCGAAGAAAATAGCAGATTGACTACAACAAATGGGGGGAGGGATTCTGTAAAAAGAACTTCAAATTCCCAGGTTGACTCAAGCGTTCATTCGGCCCAAGCTGCACATTTGTCAACAGTGGAATATAATAACTACAGAAAGGCACATTATCGGAATACTATGCCTGACAGCAGGATACTTGTATTTCTTACAGGCTTTTGCATAGGCATGGTATTTTTTTATATATCGCGACAGGACAACATCTGCCCATTAGACAGAGAGCAGATTGTCTGGTTGCAAAGTATTGATATCTATCAGATAGGACTTTTAGAGTATATTTTCCGAATACGATTGAAACAGTTAGTGTTTTTTACGATCTGTGCCCTCAGCTCGATTGGAAAAGCTCTTGCATATATGATTATAGGTTGGTATGGTTTTGAGTTGGGAGTAATTTTGTTTACATTGATGTATCAATACGGAGTAAAAGGGATTTTTCTTTCTTGTTGTATGTTTTTACCACAAGGCCTTTTTTATCTTGCGGCATTTCTCATTTTGTTTAGTCAATATTGGGAGGATAGTGGGAAAAGTGACCAGCAAGCAAATCCAATAGAGGACAAATCGATATGGGGAGCACTGACAAAAATGAAGAAGCCGACTATTATTTTGCTCGTATTTTGTCTTGGAATGTTATGTGAAGCGTATATCAATCCTGTAATTATGAAAAAAATGGCCTTTTTTTTCTAAAAACACGAAAAAATAGCAGTTTACAGCTCTAATTTTCAGAATATTAAAACAAAAAGAGAAAATTTTTCAAAATTTTCTGAAAAAACATTTGATTTTATGTAAAATTCCATATATAATAAAATCAGGCATAAGGGGGTAAATAATATATAAGGAGGTTTTTCAGGATTTATGGAAAAAGAAATTAATGGATTTATTTCTTATTTACATAATATAAAGAAAACTTCAATCAATACTGAATTATCATATAAGAGAGACTTAGGTAAACTGCGCCAGTATTTAGAAGAGAAAAGAATAACTGATGTGAAGGACATCACTGCAGAGATTCTGGAAAACTATATTGTGTATCTAGAGGATAACCACTTTGCTGCTGCAACAATATTGAGAAATGTGGCTTCTATAAAGGCTTTCTTTCATTATTTATGCAAGGAAGGCATTGTAGAAACAGATGTTTCAACAGGGTTGAAAGCACCAAAAATTAAAAAGAAAATGCCTGAAATATTGACACCGGAAGAAGTCGTATGGCTTCTAGAGCAACCTAAAGGAGATTCTCCGAAGGAACTTCGCGATAAAGCGATGTTAGAACTCCTATATGCAACTGGAATCCGTGTGACAGAGCTGATTACCCTAAAGACTTCCGATGTAAACTTACAAATGGGCTATATCATTTGCCGCGATGGCAACAGAGAAAGGGTCATTCCATTTGGCGCTGCTGCCAAAAAAGCACTGACCAACTATCTTGAGAAAGCAAGAAACGTAATGGTATTTGATTTGCAGGCAGAGATTTTGTTTGTAAATTGTTCGGGACAGCCAATGAGCAGACAAGGCTTTTGGAAACTGATTAAATACTATGCCAAGAAGGCTGGAATCATGGCTGACATTACGCCCCATACACTCCGTCATTCATTCGCTGCGCATTTGGTGGAGAATGGTGCTGACTTAAGAAGTGTTCAGGAAATGTTAGGACATTCTGATATTTCCACAACACAGATCTATGCGACACTTACGCACAATCGTATTCGGGAAGTATATGCGAAAGCACATCCACGCGGATAAGCTTTTTAGGCAAAAATCCACTCTTTTTTCGAAAAGAGTGGATTTTTGTTTTTATGCACAAGAACGCAACAATTGCTTTTTGGTTCATGTGAAATAGAAAGACTTAGATAAAGTCTGCAATTTTATAAATAAGATTTTGAGTATCTTCCCATCCTAGACAAGGGTCTGTAATAGATTTGCCATAAATATGTTCTCCAATCTTCTGACAGCCTTCTTCGAGATAGCTTTCGACCATGACGCCCTTTACTAATTTAGCAATATCACTATTGTGCCGACGCGAGTGCATAATTTCATTGACAATGCGGATCTGCTCCTTAAACTGCTTGTCCGAATTGCTGTGATTGGCATCAATAATGCAGGCAGGATTTGCAAGATCGCGCTCATTATATTTTTCTAGCAAAAGAATGAGATCCTCATAGTGATAGTTTGGAATACTGTTGCCATGTTTGTTTACAGCACCGCGCAAAATTGTGTGAGCGAGAAGATTTCCAGTAGTATTGACTTCCCAGCCGCGATATATGAATGGATGAGGATGCTGTGCTGCATAGACAGAATTGAGCATTACGCTTAGATCCCCACTGGTAGGATTTTTCATGCCAGCAGGGACATCAAAGCCGCTTACAACTAGACGGTGTTGTTGATCTTCTACAGAACGTGCACCGATTGCTACATAAGAAAGAATATCAGAGACATAGCCCCAATTTTCGGGGTAAAGCATCTCATCGGCAGCAGTCAGCCCTGATTCTTCCATTGCACGAAGTTGCATCTTTCTCATTGCTAAGATTCCTCTTAAAAAATCAGTACCTTTTTCAGGATCTGGCTGGTGGACGATTCCCTTGTACCCATCACCAGTGGTTCGGGGTTTATTGGTATAAATTCTTGGTATCAAAATCAATTTGTCACAGACTTGTTCATTTAATTTCGCAAGTCGTGATACATATTCGCAGACAGCATCCTCATTGTCCGCAGAACAAGGGCCTATAATCACAAGGAATTTGTTTGATTTTCCTGTAAAAACGTCGCTAATTTGTGCGTCTCTTTTTTTCTTTAATTCCTGAAGAGAAGCAGGAACAGGGTATTCTGACCGAATTTGGTCAGGAGTTGGCAGTTTTTTTATAAATTCAAAGCTCATTAGTAGACTCCTTTCAAAAGCAGATATCAAAAATTAATTATATATGATATAGTGCCTTAACGCAAGGATTATTAAAAAATCAAAAAAGATCTGACTACATAAAATTCCATAGATATACCCTGAAAAGCCTGTGACTGGCACGATAAACAACACGAAAGCAAGTCGTAGCAAGATGCTAGACAGGTTAAATAAAAAGGCGATGCCAGTTTTGCCAAGACCATGAAAAATACTGCAAAGAGCACCAGACATATACAGAAATGGGCACACAAAAGAAAGAGCGCGAATCTGGCTAGCTGCTACAGTACTGTCAAAAAGTAGATTGCCAATTAAATCTGCAAAGGTAAAAAAGACCAAAAGACAAAAGACTCCAAGAATAAAGCAAAAACCAATTGTAAGATAGATAATTTTTCGGATACGCCTATGATCCTTCTGCCCTTGTGCTTCTGATACAGAAGGAAGCAAAAGAGAGGAAGCAGCATGAGTGAGTGCACTTGGAAACATAATGAGAGGAAAAGCCATACCAGAGAACACACCATATACAGACAAAGCTTCAGATGATGTCAGCCCGCTTACGATTAATCGTTTAGGTAGCTGGATGGTCTCGGCAGTGGAGATGAGACTCATACAAACTCTGTTGAGGCTGATAGGCAAAGCAAGAGACAAGATTGTGAGTCCTTTTTTGTAGGAAAGTGTTTTGTGAAGAGAAAAGTTGCCAGCATTTGGTTGAAAGGCAAGCATAATATACGAAAAAAGAGCAGAGGCTAATTCTCCAAAAAGCATTCCCATACATACATAGGACAGAGAGAGATTTGCGTTGGATGCAACTGTCACTTTATATAAAATATAGACACAAAGAACTCGAACAGACTGTTCTACAATCATAGAAATTGCAGGGACTGAGGCACTTTTTTTCCCATAGAAAAAACCGTTTATACAACAGTGCAAGGAGGCTAATGGAAAGGATAAGGCACTGATACGCAGCAAGGGAATACATCTTCTCTCACCAATGATATGGATTGCAATCAAAGGAGCCTGCGTAAAAACGAGGTAAGCCATCAAACTAGAAAGAAGAAGTGACATAACAGTTCCAGTAAAAAGATAACTATAAGCTTCTAAAGTTTTTTCCTTTTTGGCAGCGGCCACAAAGCGCGTGATAGAATTTTGAATACCAGCCGCACACATGGAATGAACAAGCATCATTACGGGAGATATAAGCCCAATAATGCCAAGCCCTTCCTCGTGAAAGATGCGGGACAAAAATATTCTGAAAAAGAATCCAATAAATTTTGTGATGATTCCAGCGGCAGTGAGAAAGACAGTACCAGTGATGATGGGACTTTTCAAATATTTAGGATCGAGATAGGTGCGGATGCTTTTGGTGGCGGAACTGTTCTGAAATGTGGACATTCGAGCAGCCTCCCATTTGTTTCATCCATACATTTTATGGATTTTTTGAGTAAATATGACATCGTTGACACTAGAATCGGAGAATGTTATGATGAATGAGGATGTAATCTGGTGAAAAAATAGAGTATCAGTTTGGAAGAAGCTCATGTTCAAACTATTGATGAGTATAAAGAGGTATAAAGATGAGAGAAAAAGTAGTAGTGGGAATGTCTGGAGGAGTGGATTCGTCTGTGGCAGCAGCTTTGCTAAAAAAACAAGGCTATGAAGTGATTGGGGTTACAATGCAGATATGGCAGGACGAAGAACAAGAAGTTTTAGAACAAAATGGTGGTTGTTGTGGACTAAGTGCGGTGGAGGATGCTAGACGTGTGGCACAAACGCTCGACATTCCCTATTATGTTCTTAATTTCAAGAAAGAATTTCGTGATTTTGTTGTCACTCCTTTTGTGAAAGAATATTTGCGTGGAAGAACCCCTAATCCTTGTATACTCTGCAATCGATATGTCAAGTGGCAGGCACTATTAAAAAGAAGTATAGAACTGGGAGCAGATTATATTGCAACTGGACATTACGCGCGTATAACAAGATTATCAAACGGCAGATATGTCATACAAAATTCTGTGACAACACAAAAAGATCAAACATATGCTTTGTATAATCTTACACAGGATCAATTATCACATACATTAATGCCAGTAGGAGCATACACAAAAGATGAAATTAGAGAATTGGCAAAAAAATTTGCGTTGCCAGTGGCTTTAAAACCTGATAGCCAAGATATCTGTTTTGTGCCAGATCATGATTATGCAGCAGTGGTAGAGAAGCAAGCAGAAGAAAAAATTCCGCCTGCGGGAAATTTTGTTGATAAAGATGGAAAAATAATAGGAATCCACAAAGGGATTATCCATTATACAATAGGACAGCGTAAAGGATTGAATCTCTCTATGGGACATCCAGTGTTTGTGACCGCGATCCGTCCCGAAACCAATGAAGTGGTTATTGGGGAAGGAGACGAGGTATTCACAGAGTCGTTAGTATGTGAGGATCTTAATTTTATGGCAATAGAAGATATAGAAGAACCGATAGAGGTGATTGCCAAAATTCGATATTCTCATGCAGGAAGCCCCTGCGTGATAAAAAAGCGTTTTGATGGAAAAATACAATGTACATTTCGGGAGCCTGTCAGGGCAGTAACGCCCGGGCAGGCGGTGGTTTTTTATCAGAATGACTATGTGCTGGGGGGCGGAACAATATGTCCTTTTGAATATTAAAGTTTTATAAATTCTGGGATACGGGATTGAAAGATACAATAATATGTAAAGCCGCATTGTTGTAACAAAGTGAACGCAGTATCAAAATCCGATGCAATATCTTTTGGATGATGGGCGTCAGAACCAACAGTAATAATTTCACCTCCAAGGGCACGATAGCGCTTTAGAATGTCAACACAGGGGTTGGGTTGTCCAAGACCTTTTCTAAGGCCGGCTGTATTTAATTCTATGCCTTTTTCGTTGTCGATTAGGTGAGTCAGGATCTTGTCTAAAATATCACTGTGCTTTTCGTAAGTGTATCCATTGTTTGTAGTGGGGCCATATCGTACAACATAGTCAAGGTGGCCATATACATCAAAATAAGGCAATTTTTTTATACACTCATATTCTGCCTCAAAATATTCCCGATGTGCTTGATCGGCATCTCTGCCCTCAAAAAAGCCAGGGAAATACGGATCTTTTCGATTACAGACATGAGAGGAGCCAATGATGAAATCGAAGTCGTATGCCTTTGTATAGATAGCAAACTCTTTTTTTAGATGAGGTTGCAAGCCAAGCTCTACACCGAATCCAATGTGAATTTGATTCTCGTATTTCTGGCGAAGTCGGAGAAGCTCATAAAGGTAAGAATCTGTATTCAATTCAAAATTTCCCTCTTCTTCAGGAATGTCAATGTAGTCGGGATCGTAGTGTTCTGTCATGCAAATATGGGTAAGTCCGCAAGCGATCGCTTGTAGAATCATTTCTTCCATTGAAGTCTTTCCGTCACCTGAAAACGAAGAGTGCATGTGAAAATCGGATGTTATGCCCATGGTAGAACCCTCCTTATAAAATCTTATTATTGCCTTAAGAGTAACATAGATTGGAAAATATGAAAAGAGGCATGTTTATAAATATTTAATAATAGATTTTTCTGATTTTTTCAAATTATGTCTTGAATTTTATACCAATATTAGGTAGAATAAAGTTGCTGATAAAATTTTGACAATCATTTTGTGAGGGTGGGATTTCCGTACAAAATTATTGGACAAGATTAAAAAGATAGAGATTGTAAAATCTGATATCTATTATAGTTTTAGGAGGAAAATGACATGGCAGTAAGAGTAGCAATTAATGGTTTTGGCCGTATTGGCCGTCTTGCATTCAGACAGATGTTTGGCGCAGAAGGATATGAAGTAGTAGCAATCAATGATTTGACAAGCCCTAAGATGTTAGCACACTTGTTAAAATATGATTCTTCTCAGGGAAAATATGCATTGGCAGATAAAGTTGATTCTTCAGAAGATTCTATTACTGTTGATGGAAAAGAAATCAAAATCTATGCTTTCCCAGATGCAAATAACTGTCCTTG
This sequence comes from uncultured Lachnospiraceae bacterium, assembly GCA_910586095.1. Classification (GTDB taxonomy): domain Bacteria; phylum Bacillota; class Clostridia; order Lachnospirales; family Lachnospiraceae; genus COE1. The sequence continues at coordinate 18,734 of CAJUHQ010000071.1, forward strand.
GAAAGATTTAGCAGTAGATGTTGTATTAGAGTGTTCTGGATTCTATACATCTAAAGAAAAAGCACAAGCTCATATCAATGCAGGTGCTCGTAAAGTTGTTATTTCTGCTCCAGCAGGAAATGACCTTCCTACTATCGTTTACAATGTAAACCATGAGACATTGAAGCCAGAAGATACTATTATTT
>CAJUHQ010000072.1:0-16421 GCA_910586095.1 uncultured Lachnospiraceae bacterium
ACTAAAGCCTTCGCTATAACTTCGACTAACTCCTTCATTGCTATACCCCTCCGCGTACTTTAGCACGCACACCAATCAATATTTGAAAGGGACCTTCTTTCTTATCTGCCCACCAAAACGCGAACAGACACTGCCGAAAAAAATTATTTTTTAATACCTGCTGCCTTAAAAATTTTAGAAACAGTATCTGTGGGCTGTGCTCCATTAGCTAACCATTTCTTAGCCAACTCTTCATTTACTTTAAATTCACTGGGATCTGTATTGGGATTGTATGTTCCAATTTCCTCAATACATCTTCCATCTCTAGGAGATCTTGAATCTGCCACAATGATTCTATAGATAGGAGCTTTCTTTTGACCTATTCTTCTTAACCTAATTTTTACTGCCATTTTTCTTCACCTCATAAATCTTTCTTTTTGTTATAATAATTTTTTAATCTATTAAAAAGGAAGCTTGAAACGTCCTTTTTTACCACCAAAGCCCCCCATCATTCCTGGGAGTTGTTTCATCATTTTCTGCGATTGCTCAAATTGTTTGATGAATCGATTTACTACTGAGATATCAACGCCTGCCCCTCTTGCAATTCGATGTTTACGGCTCGGATTCAAAAGTTTAGGATCTTTTCGCTCTGCGGGCGTCATGGATAACACGATTGCTTCCATACGCGCAAGCTGTTTGTCATCAACTGCCGATTCTAAATCACTAGTCTTAATACCCATTCCTGGCATCATACCAAGAATACTAGACAAACCACCAAGCTTTTTCATCTGGTTCATGCTCTCAAGATAGTCCTCAAAATCAAATTTACCTTTCTTAAGACGTGCAGCCATCTCTTTTTCTTTGTCCGCATCCATCTCAAGATTGGCCTCTGCCACCTTGTCAATCAGAGTTAGCACATCACCCATTCCCAGAATACGATTTGCCATCCTATCTGGATAAAATTGTTCTATATCTGTGAGTTTTTCTCCTGTACTTACAAACAAAATCGGCTTTCCTGTCACTGCTTTTACAGAAAGAGCGGCTCCGCCTCGCGTATCACCATCCATTTTTGAGAGGATCACTCCGCTCACGCCTACTTTTTCATCAAATTCTTTAGCCACATTGACAGCATCTTGCCCTGTCATGGCATCCACTACTAGCAATGTCTGATGCACATCCACATTTGCCTTGATCTCTTGCAGCTCCGCCATCATCTCTTCATCAATATGCAAACGTCCAGCAGTATCAATGAGAACAATATTGTTGTTATTTTTCGCTGCATGTTCTAATGACGCCTTGACAATATCTACTGGCTTGTGACTAGTTCCCATCGAAAAAAAGTCAACTTGCTGTTTGTCTGCATTGACCTTTAACTGTTCTATGGCAGCAGGTCTATATATATCACAGGCCACTAATAACGGCTTTTTCCCTTTTAACTTTAATTTTCCAGCAATCTTTGCTACCGCTGTAGTTTTTCCTGCACCTTGTAAACCACACATCATGATGATCGTGGTTGCCTTTCCTGGCTGCAAAACAAGTTCTGTTGTCTCAGAACCCATCAGTGATACCATCTCTTCATTCACAATCTTGATGACCATCTGCCCTGGATTCAGACCATTCATGACATCAGATCCAACTGCGCGCGCTTCCACAGACTTTATAAATTGCTTTACCACTTTGAAATTGACATCCGCCTCCAAAAGCGCCATCTTCACTTCTTTTAATGCAGTCTTTACATCCGCCTCTGTCAGGCGTCCCTTACTTCTTAAATTCTTAAAAACCCTTTGCAGTTTCTCAGTTAAGCTCTCGAATGCCATCTACTCAAAGCTCCTCTATAATTTCATTTGACAACTGTTTGATCTGCTCATCTTGTGTCAGTTCATTAATCTGTTGAATATTATGCTTGATTCTGGTAAATTTCTCCACTAAATGAAGCTTACACTCATATTGATTTAATAGTTTGTCACATCGCTTTATCAGATCATGAACACCTTGGCGACTGATTCCTTGTTCATCTGCAATTTCGCTTAATGATAAATCATTGAGAACTACATCCTCATAGATTTTCTGTTGATGTTGTGTGAGAAGTTCTCCATAAAAATCATACAACATCCCCTTATATTCAAGCTCCTCAAGCCCTTGCACAACATTCTTTGCTGTTCTTGCATCTGCTTTCACATGAACTCCCATTCGCCCGCCTTCTCTGTGTGAGACTTAGCACTTTTCCGCAAAGCACTCTTGTTGTGAGTATAACTTACTTTGCTTCAAATTTGCGAGTGAAAATAAGATCATCACACTTTTTTTGCTCTATTGCATTTTTGACTTTATTAGAATACTACAGGGTTTATGAATTGTCAAGTATTTTTTCTTGACAGTCTTCTTTTTGTGTAACAGTTCAGCCATGCAAAATTGAATATACAAAACGCTATTGGGAGCTTGCGCGCATAAGGCATTTTGTATATTCGATTTTATAGGGCGGACGCCCGACATGAAATGGGTATGGATGAATAGTAACCTTTTTGTTATATAACTCCACAAAAAAAGAGCAACCTCATCTTCTTAACAAGGTTGCATCTTTTTTTCTATATTTCTCTTATCATTCATCCATATATTTATGCACAAACTATACAATTTGTCCATATGATTTACTAGTTTGTGAGTTTATTGTATATAGTTTTTGATAGCCCCACTTTTATACAGTAATCTCAGCTTGCATACCAAGTTCTGCCTTATTTGCATCTAGAATCGGGCTAACACTATTGTCCAAAAAGTTATCAACTTGGATGGGTGCACGTCCCACATATTTTATGGGTTCCATCGCTTCCTGAAGCTGTTCGATTGTCAAGTTAAACTCTGGATCGGCAGCGATCAACTCTAAAAGATTATTTTCCTTACCTTCCACTTTGACATTTTTTCCAGCTTCCATAGAAAGTGTTCTGATTTTTTCATGCAATTCCTGACGATTTCCGCCATTTTTTACTGCATCCATCATAATATTTTCTGTTGCCATAAAAGGAAGTTCTGCCAAAAGGTGTTTTGTAATAACCTTCTCATATACTACCAATCCATCCACTACATTTAAACAGAGATCCAAAATACCATCCACTGCAAGAAAACCTTCTGGTATTGAGAGTCTCTTGTTTGCCGAGTCATCAAGCGTTCGCTCAAACCATTGTGTAGCTGACGTAATAGCTGGATTGAGTGCATCTATCATTACATAGCGCGAAAGAGAAGCAATCCGCTCCGAACGCATAGGATTTCTCTTGTAAGCCATTGCCGACGACCCAATCTGACTTTTCTCAAAAGGCTCCTCTACTTCCTTCAAATGCTGCAACAATCGAATATCATTTGACATTTTGTGAGCACTCGCTGCAATTCCTGCAAGGACATTCGCCACGCGTGTATCAACTTTTCGTGAATATGTTTGCCCTGACACTGCATAGCAATCACTAAATCCCATCTTTGCCGCAATCATGGGATCAATTTTATCAATTGTTTCTTGATCGCCATTAAAAAGCTCCAAAAAGCTTGCCTGTGTACCTGTTGTTCCTTTTGAACCTAATAGCTTCAAACTTCCTTCCACATATTCCAGGTCCTCCAAATCCAACAAAAACTCTTGAATCCAAAGTGTGGCACGTTTACCAACTGTGGTTGGCTGAGCTGGTTGAAAATGTGTGAACGCCAGTGTAGGTAGACTTTTATATTTCCTAGCAAACTGAGCAAGCTCATTGATTACATTCACAAGTTTTTTATGAACCAATCGAAGCGCTTCTCTCATTACAATAATATCTGTATTATCCCCAACATAACAAGATGTTGCACCTAGATGAATAATACCCGCCGCCTTAGGACATTGCTGTCCATATGCATATACGTGACTCATCACATCATGGCGCACTGCCTTCTCACGCTCTCTTGCCACATCATAATTAATATCTTGCGCATGAGCCTTGAGTTCGTCAATCTGCTCTTGTGTGATAACTGGCTTTCCTCCTTCATTCAACCCAAGCTCCATCTCTGTCTCTGCAAGGGCAATCCATAACTTTCGCCATGTCTTGAATTTCATATCCTGTGAAAAAATATATTGCATTTCCTTGCTGGCATAACGCTCAGAAAGAGGGCTTATATATCCATCTGTCCCCATCTTTATATCTCCTTTTTGTATATAATTACCTATAGTTCTTGTTCCATATCTTGTGTTGGCAACTTTATAGGATACGTTCCATCCTCTATTTCTATACTAAACGCCCATGCATCCGTAACTGCACCACCATCAAAAAATGGGCGTTTAGAAACCTGATGCACACATGCAGCAAGCTACACGGCGCATTTGAAGATCGATACTTTTGCAGTAAATTAACAGATATTAACAATTAAACTCATTACCTGTGAGCAGTGAAAATGCCTCTTTATATTTATCTACCGTCTTTGTAACCACCTCATCTGGCAATAGATTGTCATTGTCAGGATTCGCCTTTAGCCAATCCCTCACAAACTGTTTGTCAAAGGAAGGTTGTCCTTTTCCTGCCTCGTATCCTTCTAATGGCCAAAAACGTGAACTGTCTGGTGTAAGCATCTCATCTCCAAGCACCACATTTCCTTTCTCATCTAAGCCAAACTCAAACTTTGTATCGGCAATAATAATTCCTTTGCTCAGGGCATAATCGGCACATTTTTTATAGAGTGCAAGTGTATAATCTCTAATCTTTGCAGCATACTCTGCACCTTTTTGAGGATATTTTGCCTCAAGTACCTCTACACTTCTCTCAAATGAAATATTTTCATCATGCAATCCTATTTCGGCTTTGGTGCTAGGTGTATAAATGGGTTCTGGTAATTTCTCAGATTCCTTTAGACCTTTCGGAAGCTCAATACCACAGACAGTCCCATTTTCTTTATAGCTAGCCCAGCCACTTCCTGTAATATATCCACGCACAATACACTCAATTGGCAATATCTCAAGCTTGCGGCACATCATACTGTTTCCATCAAACGAATCATTCTGAAAATATTCGGGCATATCTTTTACATCTGTAGAAATCATATGATTAGGTACTACATCCTTCGTAAAATCAAACCAAAACTTAGACATTTGTGTAAGAATAGCGCCCTTTTGAGTAATCTTATTTTTTAAAATAACATCAAAGGCAGAGATTCTGTCCGTCGCCACAATAATTAGACTATCTCCATTATCATATACTTCACGTACCTTGCCCTCTTTAATTGGTGTAAATTTCTGCATTATTTTGTCCTCCTATCTCCTCTTTGCAGTTTCTTAAAATAAAATATTATATTGTAAAAGCAGTCGCTTTAGGCAAGTGCTTTTTCATAATCAGATACCATATCTAATATTTTTTGTGCATACTCTGGATACTTTTCTACAATATCCTTCACTTCATCCTGCGCCTCCTGCGCAATCTTTGCATTGTACTCCATCTGTTTTCTCAACTTTTGGCGCCTTAAAATTAACCCATGTCTAATTTCGACCATTTCCTTGCTATCGATCAATGCCCGTGCCTGATGAATCCAAACATTCGGATCTGATAGATTACAACGACGCAACAACTTTACCAACGCAACTTGATTAAAATCCATATCCTGTTGCATCTGTCTCTCTCTTTCACGCTGCATATTTTCCTCAAGATATTTATCCCATAATCTCTTTAATTGTTGTGAACTATTCACATCATATTTTACATATAAATATTCGAGCAAATTGGTGTTGTTTACGTAGCGTATTTTTACTGTATTTTGTAAGAGTACTAGCTTGTTAAGTCCGCGCTCAACTCTTGTTAATTCTCGCTGTGCTGCATGAAATTTTACATAGACAAGCGCAAGAGCTACTGCGGCAATCAAAATTGCAATCGCATATCCTAGACTTACATCAATATGCAAACTTGCTCCCAATATCGCTAAAATTATTACCAATACCAACATAGAACCCACGCAAATAGCCGTGATTCCTTTCATATTACTCTGGGCTGTTTGAAGCTCATTCCTTCTAAAATAATAGGCATGACGCTCTCCGTCAAGTCTGCCCAAATCTTTTTTAACAAGTACTTGATAATCCTCTGCTTCCTTGAGTTTCTTATACCCCTCTGGCATATATGGTTCCATGCGCTCCATATGAGCATACTCTTCGTCTGTCATAATAATGCGTTTTTTGTCAAATCTTTCCTTGCTTCTTTCAAGATCCAAAATTTTCATGGCATAATTTTTTAGTTGTTCTTTAGTTTCATCGGGTTGCGCTTCCACCTCTTCAATATCTGTCAAATATGATGTTACTAGATTATACTCACCTCCAAGAGTGTCTAGTTCCTTAGAAGCCTCTGCTATTTGCTCTAGACATGCTGTGACATATCGCTCCCTTTGACTTCCGTCATGCATATCTACATTGTCTCGTTTCAGACTAGCTTCTTCCCAGTCGGGTCGATAAATATTTTCAGACTCATCTTGTTTTCTTTTGAAAACACCCTTAATCTTTTCCAATAACCCCATTTTGTAACCCCTTTCTTTTTTGTATACTCCCCAGAGCACGTTTACCTCCCTTTGCCTAATTCCGTGTCTGGCGTTTGTAATCCTTTTTAAGCTGATTGATTAATTCTTGTGACTGTTGATAATAACTTTCCGTCTGACCACTCTCCTTCAACTGAGCCAACTCTACTATCAACTGACGCTCTCTGGAAGTCTCCCACTTCTCCTGCGTCTTGGCACACAACTCTTCTACTTGTTCAAAATCCTTCTCCCAATCAGGATTGTCTCTCTTAAAAGTTCCATATGCATAGTCAGTAAGTGCTTTTTTATTTGCAAGAATATATGCTATTCTAGTTTGGCGATCAGGATGAAGCAAATAAGCCTCATAATAAAAATCTGCCGCCTGGCTATAGGCAAAATCCATAGCATATATTGACGCCATATTGTAATAAAGTAATGCTCTTCCAGCATTGTCCCGCGAAGGCAAGTACTCTACTAACTCTCCATATATCGCAAGTGCCTGTCGAAAACGTCCCTGCTGATATAAATATTCTGCACGCTTTTTATAACGCTCTGTAATAGTAAGATTTGATTGTTCTTTTAGAACGCGATCCACACGCTTGATCGTATTAGCGTCGTACATGCCTGTTTTTTCAAAGATAATTGATATAAATGTAGCTATAGATACATGTTTTCTGACATAATCTTCTAATTCATCTGCTAATTCTAAAAGACCACATTCTCTCCGAATCCAGTCCACTAACTCCGCGGATACTATCGAATCATCTAACAGATGAACCTTTTCCATAAAATAATAACATAATTCCTCTATAGAATACAATGAAATGTCTGAAAATTTTAAATAAAATGGATTTTTTGCATAATTTCCAATGCACAAACATACATTATTCATTGCCAAAACCTCTTTTGCGGTTTACATAATTTTTGTGATAGTTACGTAATAGCTTCCAAAGGCAAACATTCTTTCCAGATCTGACCTGTTGACAGAAAAAATTCCCCAAACCCCTTGTCTGTGATCTCAATTTGCACGGCATTGGGATCTTCCATATAAAAAAACAATCCAATACGATTTGTCTTATTGCCTCGCACTTTTAATCCTTCCAAAGAAATTCTTGCTAAGCGTGTCTTACTCCCGTCAACTGGAACAATATTTAGAGTAATGGAATTGTCTTTTACTAAAATCACATCAAACGATTTGTGTGCCTCATACCAGTTTGTTCCAGCGTCTAAAATAGGATAATAAATTTCTTGTTGCCCTCTATCACATGTCATACCAATATTTGCGCGAAGCTTATCATCTGAAAGATAAACATATGATGTAGAGAGTGTAGATGGTAAAATACGCTCACGCGCTCCATAGCAAGCTCCCTTACTAAACAGATTATTGCCTTGAAAAACTCGTCTTCCCCTACATAAATACTTTAAGGATTCTCGACACCATTCCTTAGAAAACGAATCTCCCAGTAAAAAAACAGAAGTTACTGTTTTTTGGTCGCACTGTTTGCGAGCAATCTCTAAAAGCACTGAATCAAGCTGTTTATAAAATGCTCCTTTTGCTGTTTCAGATTTTCCTGACAAGTCTGGAATCTCCATCTGTGGAAATACTGCGGTTTCTATAAAACATGCCACTGGACTCGTTTTTCTGTTCATCTGCAATAAATAACTCTTAATGCCTTCTTTTTGATAATCAAACAAAAGCACATCATGAATCCACATTTCCTCTGGTTGATGAATCATATATTGATAAAAACAGTCCTCATGACTTAAAAAATAAACGCCCAGATTTCTTGCGCCAATGTGCGCCACTGCTTCCCTCAGTACCTCCATTCTGTGTGTATCCATCTCTTTCATGGTAAATGTAATCGCCTCAATATCTTCTGAGCGTACATATGCCGACAAAATGGCAAGTGCTTTTTTTACAAATATTTTTAAAAGCTCCTCTGGCTGAAATTCCTCTCTTCCAAATTTTACATTGGTCTTGTTCTTTGCCAACTCTAACAAATCTTGAATGAGAATCCCATTGCCTTCCTTCACATTTTTCAATGCTTCTTTACCTATAGACCACGCTGCACTTTCTTCTGTATCGGCTTTCCTACACAAAACTGTTGGAATGTTATACTGTTCCTCTCCCATCACTAAGCTGATAGTATCAGGCATACTTTGATCTTGTCTGCAATAACTAATCTGCGAATAATCATTGCCTAGCTCAAAACCGACTACCACTTTATTTCTCTTTGTAATCTCATCTAATGCTCTGTCTAGTAACATTGATATACTCCTCTGCGTACTCTGACACTCATACCAACCACTTGTCTGAAAGATTATAATACCCTAAATAGTTCTCGCGCACAAAAATCCTGATACAAGTATTCTTGTGTCAACTGTTGCGCTGTCATTTCATCTTGTAAACTAACACTAATCATAATATCATTCAAGATACCAAATCTGTCATATGCTTGACTATTTTTGGACTGAATCCTATCCATTTCTCCCGAATCCCCATATAAAGTTCCGCTGTATGTAACAAGCTCCTGAACAGGTTGTCCGCTTGTTATATGACTTTCTGCAATATAATACTGCAATGTTTCTCCATGAAATAACTGAAACATACACACATAGATTCCCTCGTACATTTCACGCATTTCCTTAATATCATAACGCTCATAATCAATATCCTTACTATCCTGTTGTGTGGAAGACTCTGTCGGTTCTCCCTCATCAAATAGATAATGGATATACACATGACCTCGTGGCACAGATCTGTATTCGATAAACATACTATTTTTTATGTAATGCAACTCTGGCACAAGATCTGCAAGTTTTACATAAAATGGAAAATAGATTTCCTCTCTCAAAAATTCCTGGATAAATTGTCTTGCCGCGTCTAATGGAATTTCAGAGTAACTTCCTCTATTTTCTGCCCAGCACTTTAGCAATGCTAACTTACATACTTTATCGTCTAATTTGCCCTGTGTATATTGATAGTACAACATATCAAATATTTCAGAAGAAACAATTACTCCACACACAAAGTACTCATATGCAATATTTCCTAGCAATCCATTCACAAGTTCTTCATCATATCCCTCACAAGCTGTATAAGCAGCTAATATACTATCTCTCTCTGGAATAGACACTCCTGTATATTGGATCTGGCGCAAAATACGCTCCATAATTTGCTGTACATCCAGTTCCAGATCCATAGCTGTCTTCCACAATTTTCTAAGATCTGAAGACTTTCCTACATAGTGCATCATTAAATAGCGCAGAATATTTTCATCATATTTCATATGCTTATAAATATGATACGCCACATTTACAAGAAATTCCTCATACTCATAGTCTCTACTAACAATGCGTTTACTGATTAGCCTTGCGACTGCCTTTGGTTCTACATCGGCAATCCCGTACGACTTAACCCAATAGTACGCCTTGTCAAACATCCCGCGTGAGATCATATATTTGATAAATTCTGCTCGCTCTGATGCCTCCATCTCGTCCGCTTCTATATCCTCCAAAAAGGAATCGAGCTCTCCAATCATATCATTGTCATAGTAAAATCGTAGTAGTCTGGTACGTATCTCTTTCTTAAAACTTTCTACCACTTGCGGCGATTCTGCAAGATTTTTAAAACGATTGACATTTTCCTGTGAAATAGTGATATAGTTTTTGTCTACCTCACAAAGATATATGTCAAAACTCAATCGTCCACGCATAAATCCAGTAACATATGACAATTGCTTTTCTGGCTGCATCAATTGCTTATTTTCGTATGAAATACTTTTTGTGAAACGATTTCCCTCTTCGTCCTGCAAAAACAGTTTATATTCGCTCCCATAAATTGGTATCATACTCATACAATTGACAACTGGACATGAACTTTCACCATTCACTTTTTCATGTATCACCACAATATTCTTTACACGTGGATTATCCACATAAATACGATGCATAAACAATAACGGTGTGTAGGCATATGCTGTCTCATCCATTACCATCCGCGGTACTAATATCTTTCGATAAAGATATGCGAGATTCTCATTAATATGTCCTGCTTTGATCTGATCCACAACAAACCGTTCAATTGCAATGCGATAGCTTTGTTCTAAATCAGGATATTTGTCCCTATTTTTGATAATATAAGCATACAAAAATGCATTGAGCTCATAATCTAATGTACTCTGATACGCAAAATACATCAATACCATCTTAGGGATCTCAATATCTCCCATAATATCACCATATTTGTTAAGCCCTAATGACATCATGTAGTATTCATACAGCTTTGTTACTCTGACGGAATAGTCCACCCCCAAAGCATACCACGGATAATACACTGTGCCTTTCTTATTACCAAGTATCAAGATATGACAAATAGATACAATTGTTTGAGGCGACTTGTATGTCCTATATATTTCACACAATATCCTAAACAGCAAATCCGAATATTCCTTTTTGCGCGCCGCCAAATATTGAAGCTGCTCTATCACCTCTGGTCTAAGCATCTGATTCCTAGCTCCATGCCACAATACAGCCTCTTCAAAATCTTCTAATTTTAACAAAAAGGTAGGGCGCTCTAACAACAATAGAACCGCCTCACAAAACAACATTGGACTACTGCATCCGTTTATAAACATTTGCTCCATAAATGCCCAACGCAGTTCTCTACTTCGCAACAAGTTCTCATCCATCTGAAGGATAAACCATCCCAGCTTCCACTCCAATGGATTGTTAGCATACATTGTCTCGATCTCATTACAAGAATCTTTGACATAGTTTTCCTCACAGTGAAACAAAGTAGTTAGATACAAATAATAACTGATAAAGAAAACATTACCTCCACTCTTTGGAAAGTGCTTTCTCAACATATCAAGATACCATTTTGCCTCATTAAAACGTTCCTTTTTTATGAGTAGATGCGTTCTATAAAGATTATACAAAATATTATCTTCATCTAATTCTAACAAGACCGTTAGTTCTTTCTCAAATATTTCGAGTCCTTGTTTATCTGTTAGTTTTCCAGCCTGCAACTGAATATAGTTCTGAGTTATATTACATAACGATTGTTTTTGTTTTCTGCTATCCGACCTTCTTTGTGGGGCGTCATCCATCAAAACATCAACAGGGATTGTATATTGGTTACAGGCATCTAAAAATACAATACTCCCACTATTCACCCCATTATGCAACTTTGTTGCATCAATATAGATAATAAAATCACATGTGTTATCGCAAAAATCCTGATTAGTGAGTACTTGTCTGTCTGTATAAAGAAAATCTCCATTTATCTGAATTTTGACAAAACTATATCCCCAACTACTTTTGGTAATAACAACGTTCCTACTAGTACTATCTTGAATATCCTCTAACAAAAAGCCCTCAATATCAAACATATAGATAATAGGTGTTTTTTTATTTACTTCTATTAAAAATTCTTCAACATTCTGTTCATTTCCTACACTGCGAGATAAACCTATATAGGACATATAAGCATTTTTATCACTTTTTTGCAGTATACACATGAAATTTTTAGAATAAAATACTTCTACTGCTTCCTCCCAGTTTTGTTGTGCCAAATTAGTGAAATGGAACAGATTCTTAAGGATTCCCAGCGAACACTGAAGCAGCGGCTTTTGTACATTGACTTGGTAAGGGATCGCATATTCTCCATAATTGCTAAGAATCACAAACTCTCCTCGCACTGTACTACCCACAGGCACAGTAGTCCCATCAAAACAAAAGCCAATCTGGCTCTCCTCACCCGCAAATTCTGTTTCATATAGCCTCATTCTAGTATCTGATGAATAAATACTTCCTTGTGCATATGAATCTGCCGCATATATAATTAGGCTATCCTCAATGATTTCTCCCGATACGATGTTTAATTCTACGGATTGACAGGAAAATTCCAAAATACCTGGCTGTTGCCTGTTTTCCTCCATTGTCTCACTTCCTTAAAACTCATTCCTTATTAGTATACATGATTTGTTGATTTTAGACAACAATAAAAATGCAAGCCTCATAGCTTGCATTTTTTCTATATTTCATTGACATCAATTCTTTCACTGTCGCAGACATTAAATTTCTACAATCCACCCTTTTGGAGCTTCAATTCTTCCCATTTGTATTCCTGTTAGAGTATCATACAGTTTCTTTGTGATAGGTCCCATTTCCTGCATACCAGATGGGAAGCAGATCTCTTCTTTTTGATTCACAATTTTTCCTACAGGTGATATAACTGCTGCGGTTCCACAAAGCCCACACTCAGCAAAATCTTTAACTTCATCTAAAAATACTTCACGTTCCTCAACATCCAATCCTAAATAATCTTTTGCCACTACCATAAGGGAACGACGTGTGATTGATGGAAGGATACTATCAGACTTAGGAGTCACTATTTTGTTGTCCTTTGTGACAAAAAGGAAGTTGGCTCCGCCAGTTTCCTCCACTTTTGTGCGCGTAGCAGGATCGAGATATAGATTTTCGTCAAAGCCTTCGTTATGCGCAACAATAATCGCATGCAAACTCATAGCATAATTCAAACCTGCTTTAATATGCCCTGTGCCATGTGGCGCTGCACGATCAAAATCACTAACTTTAATTGTGAGCGGTTTTACTCCTCCTTTAAAATAAGGGCCTACTGGCGTTGTAAAAACTCTAAATTGATATTCATCTGCTGGCTTGACTCCTATAACAGGATTAGATCCAAACATATAGGGCCTAATATACAAAGTTGCACCTGACCCATATGGTGGAACATATGCTTGATTGGCATCAACGACCTTTTTAATTGCTTCCACAAAACGTCCGTCAGGAAGTGTTGGCATTTCAAGTCGCAAGCAAGAATCATGCATCCTCTGCTCATTTAGGTCTGGCCGAAACACGACAGTCTTTCCCTGTTGTGTTGTATAAGCTTTTAAACCCTCAAAACAAGTCTGTGCATACTGCAAAACACCTGCACACTCACTTAATACAATCGTTGCATCCTCTGTGAGAACACCTTCATCCCATGCTCCATTTTTATAATTTGAAACATACCTTTTTTCTGTCTGGTGATAACCAAATCCTAAATTTGACCACTCTAAATCTTTCTTCTCCATTTTGATAACTATGCTCCTTTCTCAACCTGTAAATAATACATGTATACATCCCATGTTACATACACATTATTTCAAATACAAATTTACATCGCAAATTAATTTCATGCTAACTCCCATGATGAAAAAAGTCTGCTATGCAGACTTAGTACTTCTCCACGAAACTGCCTTTATCTATCTTTCTTTTCAAAAAGTGTTTCTACTGCATATAATTTCTAATTTTTAATTTTTCTCTTGCTATTCCAGTTTAATATTTAGTTCACCCATAGATACTCTGATTTCACTCATATCGCCACACAACACATCGGTTTTTTCCAAAATTATAGGTATAAAAAAATCCGTCTGAGAGCGCTGTTTTGAAAGAGATAGAATTAAGTCCATCTGTTTGTCAGTAAGCCCATAATACTCATCACAAGCCCTAAGCGCTTCTTGGCTCTCCATAAGCTGCACGGCAAGTATATGAGCGCCGTTTTTCATAATTTCGTCATATTCAAGTATGCTATACAGTTCATCCCAGGTTCCCCAAAATGCTGCTGTAATATAAGGTTTTATTTCTCCATCTATATTTTCCAGAACATATTGAAACGTTTCTGATTTTGCAAGCTCGACAATGGCTTCTGGCGCATCTTTAAAAAAGTTCATTGCATCCTGATAGGGCGTTTTTACTGATGTATCTTGAAATACAGCAATGATATACTTCTTGTCAAAGGTAATTGTGCCACGACATCCCTGACTGTTATTCATGCAGTAATTTATGTTATCCCAAGAGTGCTCATAATTTAATTCTGGATATTCCCCGACTGTTACTGCATGAGCCACCGCCATAAAGATACAGCCATGATAAAGTTTTTGAGGATTGATTTTTATTTTTTGCAAATTCATACATATAAATACCTTTTTAGAACCTGATTTTGCCATCCACAATACAGATTTAAAATCTCAATTTCAGTAGAAACACAATTCTGAAAAGAGATTTATCTATATAAGCAAGAAGACGTCCACACAAATTTCTTTACTTCCTTATTATTATACGAAAGGAAATAAAAGTCAACCCATTTGCTCTTATAAAGAAAACCCATATTACTTTCATTTAGAACTTTACATAATAATCTTTTATAAAATATCAAAAGTTTAATAATAAATATATTTACATACGCTTTCAAAAAACATATGATAATACTTATGAAAGTAATTTACATATCTTGATTGCTACTCCATTGCTAAAGAAAGAACTTATTTATAGGAGGTGACCATTTTGTGTGAGATTCAAAAAAGCCTAGATGCTGTTTTTAATGATACTTTTTGTACACATCTATTACATTTTTTGATAGAAAATAATCTAACCACTGCTGATTTTAAAAATCGTGGAACTGCCTTTTTTAAACAAATAAACGACTGGACAAACAATCTAGTATTAAAAAAAGAACATGTACAATTATTTGGGATCATGGGATGGCATTTTCATATAACTGTGATGGAATTTTTGTTTGACTTCTATTCAGAACCTCAGGCTATTGACCAAAATGCATTGATTATGTTCTTAACTTATCAGTTCGGAAATCTTGACAATTATGAATACGCACGTTTTATGAACCCTTACAATGAAGCTTTTTATCAAAAATACTATCCAGAATTTCAAGAATTGTTTTTGGGAAAAGAGAATAGTATTTCTGATTTTGAAAAAAATATATGTGCCAATTTTCAATTTGAATTCTCACAAGGATGTGTTACACAACTGACAAAAAATTCCTTTATACAAGATTTAGAAAATTTTGAAACAATATCATCTAGAAAATTTTTATTGTATTGTGATCCCTCTGAGCAAACATCTGTCAACCATACTTTGATAGACATATTACGAGAAGAATATCCCAAATATCAATCCATTCTTTCTGTGTTAAGGGACGATTCAGACATTTTACAAGTTTTTAGAATGAATGAGCATAATTGTGAGAACACTTTATTTTACCTAGCAACAAAACAAAATAGCACTTATTTTTTAGCAATAGAAGATTTTATGTAATAGCTTTAATAGAAATTGACTATTTTATGGAGGAATATTACAATTATATGAGTCAAAAAATATATGAGTTCTCTGCATTTATAGAAGCTGTGCCCGACAAAGGAGGTGCCTATGTTCGCTTTCCTTATGATATTCGCACAGAATTTGGTAAAGGTAGAGTTCAAGCGCAAATCACCTTTGATGGGGAGCCTTACCGCGGAAGTATTGTAAATATGGGGGTGAAAAACGAGAATGGCTCCATCTGTTATATTATTGGAATTCGCAAAGAAATTCGTAACAAAATTGGAAAACAACCAGGTGACACTGTTTGGGTAACAGCTCAAGCTGTGGAATAACTATAGATCTGCTGTTTGTCAAACAACACAACGATTATAATACAAACGAACTCTCACTTGAGAAAGGAGCATGATTATTAAAATGTGGCAATGTCCAAAATGCGGTCGTACTTTTAAACGAACAAATCAAGACCATTATTGTGGTCAGGCACCTACCACCATCGACGACTATATCTCTTGTCAGCCAGAACAAAACCAGCTCTATTTACAACAAATCAAAAAAACTATTCAAGCTACTATACCAGACGCAACAGAAAAGATATCATGGAGCATGCCAACTTATTGGAAAGGGCGTAATCTAATACAATTTGCTGCCTTTAAAAAACATGTTGGTCTGTATCCTGGTCCTGAAGCTGTCGAGATGTTTGCAGACAAACTACACGACTATAAAACAAGCAAAGGTGCTATACAATTTCCTTATGATAAACCACTGCCTTTAGAACTAATTGCCCAAATTGCAACATGGTGTGAAAAAAATTCTAGCTCCAATAC
>CAJUHQ010000072.1:16431-18666 GCA_910586095.1 uncultured Lachnospiraceae bacterium
ATCTGCTTTCTTTTTCTTATACAGGTCATAAAATTAGGGGATTACTGCTAACAATTGTGTAATCCCCTGTCAATTAACATAAACCATTTCTTTATTTTCCTCTAGATTTTCGGAAAGTATTTTTCAAATACTGTTTTTAGTACTTCATTATAGGCTTGAGCTGTTTTCTTTAAGTTCTGAGGATAGTCTATCAAATTCTTCAACTTATATTGAAAAATTCTTGTTGATTATGATATCATAAAACTGTTTATAAATTATAACTATAAAGGTGATATCACAATGAATTCTATTGAGCAATTATGGGCTTTGCAACAAATTTATCAATCTGATTCTTATTACGATGCGCAAACTGATCTATATTTACATCGCATACCTGCAAATTTTTCTACAGATACTTTAGATATGCTAAAACGTTCTGGACATATGCCTAATCAATTCGTTTGTCCACAACATGATGACATATGGGATACTTTTTACTCTTTAACAGACACATGGACTCTTTCTGAAGCAGTGGACGCCTTTCTTGCTGGTTTATGGTCTGCCCCCTTTTTATGGCTATCTGCTTTGAGTGCAAAACTTCTTGCTCAAGCTACTCCAAAACATTCGTTTACTCCCTATCTAGGCTCGACTACTATCTGTACTGTTTGTGGCTTTCAGAAAAAATCAGTGGATACCACGCTTTTATGGCATCAACATATGACTAGCGGACTTCCTTTAGACGGTGATCCCGTAGGCTATGTATATGCCTTACAAGAAATGGCAAAATCACAACAGCGCCCAACTCCAACAAATTATGATCTATGGACATTTCGTGCTATCTTAACAGTCATCCGGCAGATGCCTCCTAAATCAAGATACAGTAAAGTGCGCGATGCCTTACAAAAAGAAAAATTACTTCCTACTTCACAAAAGGGAACTTACTGCTCATTGCTTGAAGCATTGGCCTTAATAGGAATCTTAGATACCCCTGCCCAACCTGGAATGGCAACACAGTTTACCTCCTACCAAGAACGCGATTTGCGCCCTTCTGTTCGAGTGGAGGTACAAGCTCCTCTAGCATGGTGGAACTCCTCTATTGGCATTAATGAACTTACTCTAAAAAAGATTTTTGGTGAAATCGATTGCTCTTGTGTCTGCTTGACAGACCGCCCTACACCTATTCCTCCTCTGCCTCAGACTATTACAGGGGCATTAAAAACAAAAAAAGCACCACGAAAAAAACTTCCTACATCTCCTGATGCTGGAAAAGGTCCCGTTCAATCTGGAGATGTATATGCTATTCGCATCCGAGACGACATATGGATCTCAGTTTATTGTCACGCAGTAGAAGGAAGCTATACAATCGTTGAATACTTAGACGGAATCTTCTCTGAAATGCCTATGAAGGAACAACTTCCCAATGTTTTTCGGCTTCGTGACAATCAGCGATGGCAAACAAAAACTTCTGGAATAGATAGAACTTCTGGTGTGAAACGGATCGCACGAAATATCCCTGCACCCCAAACAGATCTGCCTGCTCCAGACAGAATCACCTTCTCCACAGCCGCCAATCTAGCTCATTTAGCTGGGTGGTGCTTTCACGAGCTATTATCAATAAAATAGTACATTTTTTATCTCATTAAAAAACTACTAGAAACATCAAAACCTTTTCTAGTAAAGATTGTTTGCCCAACAATGTGACACCCCACTTGTTTGCACTTTGTCCAAAAGCCTTTATATTTCCAGTGGGTGTCATACACCATGAATGTTGTGAATACTCCTGCATATTTCGATCAATGGAAGCAATCAATCTTCTTGCAGCATGGTCACAATTATATGTGTAAATCTGATAAAGGGGCAGACTTTCTTCCTGCCCCATCTGCTCCAGATCCTGTTTATACTTTTCTTTTCTATCAACATCTTTCTCTGTGGCCCATTTTTCATATAATTGTATAAAATGCTCCTGCGCCTCTATGTATGGTGTGATCTGATCCAAAATAACATCATACTCTTGTGTTGAAATGGGTCTGTACAGTGCTATATCATAATTATCTGAAAGCTGATCGCCATCCAATTTCAAGTCTCCTGTCTGCAAAAATTCTTCTGTCTGTCTTGCAGTCATCTGCTCCACACTCATTTTGCCAATACCACTTTTTCCCAAAAGGTTTTCTTGTAACGAACGCTGCATCCCATTAAAACTCAATATAGTTGCATAACCTTCTTCATTCACTACTAGAAGTATGCTGTGTCCTAATC
>CAJUHQ010000073.1 GCA_910586095.1 uncultured Lachnospiraceae bacterium
TGATTCAGTTTGTACAGACTCTTGAATCAATGGAGCAAAAAGTTGCAGATTGGGATGAGGACTATACAGACAAAAAGCATTTTGAAGACAGTGAACAGAAAGCACAGTTCGAGAAACGACGACAAGCCCACAAAGAAAACTATCTTAAGTATCTTAGCGGGTCATAATTTACAACAAAGGAACAGATAGGAGCAGGATACTGTGGAAAAATGGATAACAATATACAAAGGCGATGAATATAGGGCTAAGATCGCAAAGGAAATTCGCGAGAATGATGTGTTTGCGTCGTCATATATTCGGGCGTTTGCGATTATGGATCAGATTATTTCTGAATTGAAAGAGGACAGAGAGCGCCAAGATGAAAGTGTCAATGGAATGGGAAACAATATTATAGTGTTTTCTGGACAACGAGGGCAGGGCAAAACTAGTATTATGCAGTCCTTTGCCAAGTGGTTAAAGGAATCCATAAAAGAAAAAGAAATTTTTAAAAATGCGAAGAACATGGATATAGAGAAAGCGCTTGTCGGACGGGTGAAACAAAATGAGTTTATTGTATTAGAATCAATTGACCCTTCTTCTTTAGCAAAAGAGGAATCAATTTTGCAAGTTTTGATTACACGACTGTTCTATTTGTTCGATCAATATCGTCAAAATTGCTATGGGAGAGAGGGCAGTTTTCACAGTGCCACGGATGAGCGAGAATGGATGCGGTCGGTAAAAGATCTAGTTCAATTGTTTCAACGCTGCTTTACCAATATTGACTATTTAAAGATGGGACGCTCTAGAGAGTGGAGTCTGGATAATCTCGAAGAATTATCTCAAATTAGCAGCAGTGCTGCCTTTAAAGAAAATTTAAAGAAATTAATTGATAAGTTATTGGAATTGCTTATTGAGGAAAAGGGAAAAAATAAGTTCTTAGTCATACCGATTGATGATACAGACTTGGCAACACAGGAGGTATTTCACATATGTGAAGATATTCGCAATTATCTGGCGATCTCTAATGTGATTGTCTTGATGGCAGTAGATTATAAGCAATTAATTTATGCTGTTACACGCAATTATTTAGTAAGCTATGATAAATTAGTGGACTGTCCAGCAATCGAGTTGGATGGCAAGGGATGTTATCGTATTGCCATGCAGTATTTAGAAAAAATTCTTCCTGTGGGACATCGCATAGATTTGCCGCAGATTGAGGCTATTATCAACGAAAAGCCGGATTCTGTTTCTTTTCAATATCTTGATAAGGATGGAATTGACATATGGGAAGAGATGGACAGTACAAATGGTACATACAAAGGGATGCAGGCTAAACTAGCAAAGATTATTTATTATCGCACAGGGATTATGTTTTGTGATAAACAAGTCAGAAACGCCTTTTTCCCACGGAAAATGAGAGAGTTGACACATTTTGTTAAACTTTTGGGAGATATGGATAATCAGGTGATTTGCAGTGAGGTTTATAGAAATACCGATCAAAAGATGATTTTACAGCTCAAACAGAATATTGAGATGTTACGACAATATTTTCTAGATTATTGGTGTACAAAAAATTTGTCGTCTTCTCAAAAAGAATCGCTTGAAAGATTAGATATAGTGATGAGAAGCCATGATAAAAAGGCAGTAGTGGCAGAGTTGCATCAGCTTTATAAGGCTTTTCGCAAGTCGCAGCTATTTTATAATTATAAGTCAGATTCATTTGACAACTTATTTCAGGAAGTTTTAAAAAGCAATATAGATGAAAGTCTGCAAGCGGCTTTAAAGGTTTATTATACACTATCTGTAAATATGTGGTATGCGGAAATTTTAGAGGAGAATAAAGAGTATCAAATTTTGGAGACATTTTTTGATCGGATACTTTATACACCAAATAAAGAGAACTTAACGCAATATTATAATCTTATAGAATTTGGAATTGATGCAACATTGTTAGAACAAGCGACAGATCAAGGTAAAATAAAATCCTTTTTGGACCTGTTCGTTTATCAAAATGATAATGAATCTGTATTTAGCCTTCTAAAACCGCTTATGAGGCTGATGACGCTTAAGGAGATTAAGGTAGACAAGACGCAGACAGAGGAATCTACAGGAAAGGATGGGAAAGAAAAAGAAAAGGAAGAAAACTATATCAAAGATAATAGAGACTATTTTATTTATGTGAAGGATATTGTCGCTAACTATGATGTACGAAGAGCAGTGAGTGGTGAGGTTAGTGCATTTTCAGAGAATGAACCAGAGCCAATGGATTGTGTAGATTATATGGCAGAGTTTTATAAGCTGTTTAGCAATGAAGAAATTGTCTCCTATGGGTTGTTGGCTCAGGAAAAAAATATTGCTGATACTGTAAGAAATTATATAAACGAATATAAAGATCTATTAGAAATTGTATATCAGGGCAAAATAAAAAGTGTAGAGGATAAAGAGACTGATGAAGTAGGGGAGCTTCCTTATACGCCAATGGATGACGATTTGTTTGATATGGAAATAGAGGATGATGTGTATGGAACTGCGGTTATTGAGAATGGAGAGCAGTAATGCATAAACAGCGGGAAGACTTGGATTTGTTATTTCGAAGAACGACGCCAGAGACAGTTTTGTCCAATATTATAGATCAGTGTTATTATGGGGTAAAGGCAAAATTGTGCCTCAATTATAATAACTACAGCTATGAGGCTTACGATCATTTTGCTATGCTGAATTTTCCAGAATATTCACCTAGTGAAACAAGGCTAAGACATACAGAAATCCAAAATCAGATTTGTGAGAATGTAGAAAGTGGTATTTTTTTGTTGCTGTATCAGTATGCTAAGACAGTGTTGGATGTCAGAGGAAATGAACCTGTGTGCAAAATAAAGGAGATTCTAAACTGGAACTCGATTTCGTTGCGCTTAGGACAGGATCTTTTTGTGACCGCATGGATTGCGTACAGAGATGTCCAGAAATATGGGACTGGTAAAAATACCATCAATTTTAGTTGGGCACCGATTATAAAAACGGATGATCTAGGGCTAGAGACACTGTTTGAGAAAGAGTTGGCCGAAAATCATTTTCATCATCATGGTTCCACACAGTCTTTTTCAATTTCATGGGCTTGTTTGATGAACCATCCCGATTATAGTAGTCGTTTTTTGGCATATCGAGAGCAATTTAAAGAAAATTTGAATTTCAATATCTCAAGAGGGGATGTAGACAATGTATTAAGCTGGAAGGAAAGACTTTCCTATGCAGCACTGATTCGCGCGATGTTGTTTGCACGTTGTCTAGGGATGATGGACAGCAGCGAAGTGAGGAAACAGTTTCGGGATTTTTATAGTTTTCCGACAACACATATAGGAAAAGAGTTGGCAGAGATGTTGCGCTTGTTTTATGGAACACCGTTTGAGCAGCCGTGCGGAGGACAAAAGTGCTTGGATTATGCTATCTGCACAACATTGAGTGATGTGGATAGACAGGACTCAAATCGTATTCTTTCTGGGGAAAGAACTTTTTTATATCACTGTTTTGTTAAGCAGTTTAGCGGTGAGTTTACCATATTAGAATCGTCGCTTTTTTACTTGTATCTACTGATTAAGAGCAATTTTCGCAGTGAGTTGATTCAGGTAAATAAGCGGACTGGATTTGCCAATTTTTCAGCCTACCAGAATCGAAAGAATCAGTTTTTTGAGAGTATGATGGAATATTGGGCGGAGGCTCAAAGGATTGCTGTGTGTGGTGCTATTGAGGAAAATCATCTCGTTTCCTTGGAAACACGTATCATGCCTAAGAATAGTACAAAGGACATGAAGGATATGGTCGAGGGATTGGATCAACTCATTGCATTTGCCAATCAAAGAACGGATGAAAATCAAGGCAATCTGGAAAAGATTGATAAAATATTTGAGAGACAATTCTACGTGATTCATTTTGCGAAGAAGCCATTTACCAAAGAGGAATTTGAAAAACAGCGTTATCGTTGTCTGCCACGAAATCATCGGGTTCGCAAAGATATTGAAAGACAGGCTAAAGTGTTGGCAGATACTCTGATGCGATATCCTAAAGTGGCAAACCGCATCAGAGGGATTGATGCATGTTCACTAGAAATAGGATGTAGGCCAGAGACTTTTGCGACAGAATTTCGTTTTTTAAGAGGGATTCTTCAGGAAAATGTAGAAATTACACATAGTAGTATAAAGTCACATCGAACCGAACTAGGGCATACGTTTCATGCGGGAGAGGACTTTTTGGACATTATAGATGGGCTTCGGGCGATTGATGAGGCAGTCTGTTTTTTGGAATTAAAAAAGGGGGACAGACTAGGACATGCCCTTGCGTTGGGGATCAATGCAACAGAGTATTATCGCTCAAAAAGAAATAATATCTATCTGACAAAGCAAGATTATTTGGATAATCTAGTTTGGATATTATATCGTTGTATGGAGCTTGCTGTTTGTATAGAGCCAAACCATAGGGCAAAAATGATTGAGCAGGCGAGGGGATTGTTGATGGAGATCTATGCAGATGCCATTGAATTTGACGGTTTTGGGGATTTGCTTGATCTATATTATCAGAGCTGGAAATTACGCGGAGATCATCCGGCAGCATACGAAAATGGTGAGTATGACAGGAGATTGATACAATGTCGGTATGATGAGTATGCCCGATATATGCTTCAGGACGAAAGTGATAAATACCGAAAACGCAAGGTGGTCTCAAAATTTTATCATACCTATCACTTTAACAAGGTAGTCAAAATGACAGGATTATTACCAGAAGCAATTGTAGTAGAAGATTGGTATGTGGAGATTGTCTCAAGATTGCAAAAGGCGATGTGTATGGAAATTTTTAAGAGAGAAATTGCCATTGAGTGCAATCCTACCTCAAATGTATTGATTGGAACATTTCCCTTTTATGAAGATCATCCTATTTTTGTCTTTAATAATCATTGTCTTGGGGCTAAAGTGGACACTCCTGATTTATGTGTATCCATCAATACGGATGATCTGGGTGTGTTTGACACATCTCTTGTCAATGAATATGCCTTGCTGTTTAGAGCGATTCAAAGAAAGCGCCATCGCAGTGGAAATTTTGATGACAGTGCGATTTATCAGTATTTGGAGCGGATACGGCAAAATGGAATGAATATGGTTTTTCACTTGTAAGGTACGCAGTAAAGAGTGTAGTTGAACAAGATATAGCAAGTTGAAATAAAATAGTTGAAAGTGTAAGTTGAGATGATTATTGTAAAATTAATGGGGCGTCTAGGGAATCAAATGTTCCAGTATGCACTAGCAAAAAGAGTAGAGACAATGGGAAAAGATGTTGCCATAGATAGCTCCATGCTTTGCTATGACCAAAATCATAATGAGTTAGGAATATTTCCTGCTATTGATATTAGAGTAGAGGAAGCGACCGCGCAGGATGTAGACAAGTTAGGTGACTGCAAAAAATCGTTGTTTTGCAAAGCTAAAAGAAGAATTATAGGTTATAAAAAAACGCATGTCAGAGAGCAGGGATATGCCTATCATCCAGAGATTGTAGACTATGATAATGTATATCTAGATGGATATTGGCAGACCGAGAAATATTTTGCCGATATTAAAGAAAAGATACGCAAACTGTATACATTTCCAGCTATCTGTGACAAGCAAAATGAACAGATGGCACAGAGAATACAAAATAGTAATTCAGTCAGCATCCATATTCGGCGCGGGGATTATCTGAGTGCTAAAAATGCACCAATGCATGGAAATATTTGTACAAAAGCTTATTATGACAATGCGATTTTATATGTGAGTCAGCAAATAGATCATCCACAGTTTTTTATCTTTACAGATGATGCGCAGTGGGCACGATCAGAATATGGCAATAGACCATCTTATACTATTGTAGATTTCAATCATGAAAGTCAAAGCTTTCGTGATATGCAGTTAATGAGTTTGTGTAAACATAATATCCTTGCCAACAGTAGTTTTAGTTGGTGGGGGGCATGGTTAAACGAGAATAAGGATAAGTTAGTTGTAGCGCCACCAAAGTGGTTTAATCTAGCAGATACACCAGATATCTGGTGTGATGGATGGAAGATTGTGGAGAATGATTAAAAGATTTTGCTTATGTGGATAGAAAGGGCGTTAGATGACAGAGAAACAATTGGTATCTGTAGTAGTTCCAGTCTATAATGCAGAACTATTTTTGGAACGATGTGTAGAAAGCATCCTGCAACAGACATATTCAAATATAGAACTGGTGTTGGTAGATGATGGTTCGACTGATTCCTCTCCTATGCTGTGTGATGCCTATGCAAAGAAATATGCAAATAGTATGGTTATTCATCAGAAAAATGCGGGGGATTCTGCTGCGCGAAATGCAGGAATTCGGGAAATGCATGGTACATTTGTGTTTTTTGTAGATGCAGATGATTACATTCCACCCCATGCCATTGATGGACTGATGAGGATACAAATACAGAAAGAAGCGGACATTGTGATCGGAATGGTTAATACAGATGTTGTAGAAAGGGTGCAAAGTGTTGATATGACCTCACAAGAGATGGCATTTTTTTGTATTGACCAGAACAGATATATGCAGGAACACACTATGCCAGCATTTGCAGAATATATCAATCCTGGCTCACAATGTATGAAAATTATCAGGAAGTCTTTGATTACAGACCATGCAGCATGGTTTAATGAAAAAGTACGAATGCATCATCAGGATACATTGTTTAGTATGAAACTTTATGCGTTGACAAACCGTATTGTGCTAACGAATGTACTGGCGTATTATTATGATACACAAGTACCTGCTTCTATGAGAAAAAAAAGAAATCCAAATAAGTTAAGAGAGGCAGATATTTTAGTAAGAAGTATGGCGGACAATATTGAGCAGTATGCTATTCAAAACAAGCAAGAATTGTTTAGACGATTTTATGTTGAGATTCTCTACGAGTGTTGGTCAGAATATTTTGTGCATAGGGATAACCAAGACAGCCTTTGTATGAGAAATAAAGATTTGCATAAATATATAGAGATTTTTGAAGATATATTATCATTTGACAATATCCAAGCAAAGAGTGATATTGTCACATATCGATGGTATCAGAAAATGGTGCTTACTTTGGTTTTGCATAAAAGATATCAAGTATTGACTCTATTGTCATGGGGATGGAGCAGAATAAAGAAATGATTAGTATTATTGTACCAGTTTATAATGTGGAAGACTACTTATGTGAGTGTGTCAATTCCATTTTAGAGCAGAGTTATACTGAGTTAGAGATTATTTTAGTAGATGATGGATCAACGGATCTTTGTCCAGCGATGTGCGATGAATACGCAAAAATGGATAGACGAGTAAAAACGATCCACAAACAAAATGGTGGTCTTGCTGATGCTAGAAATGCAGGACTTCGCATAGCTACAGGAGAATATATTGGCTATGTGGACAGTGATGATTATATACATCCTAGAATGTATGAATGGTTATATGAATCTATCCAGGAATCTCATGCAGAAATTGCAATATGCCGTTTTCAGCCATTTTCGGAGCGTGCAGAAGAATATCATGGTAAAATGCCAAATCAAAAATGCTTTACAAGAGATGAGATTTTGGATGCATATATCAATGAGAATACTGAACAACTCATTACGCCGTCTGTATGGTCAAAGCTCTTTAAAAGAGAGTGTATAGAGGGACTTTCATTTCCTGTTGGTAAGTTGTGTGAGGATATTGTTTATACAACAAAAGCATTTTATAATGCAAACAAAGTATCCTATTTGGAGGCTGAGTTATATTATTATAGGCAAAGAGTAGGAAGTATTATGAACAACAGTTCTGTTTTAGCACGAAGAATAAAGGAAGAATTGGAGCAATATAACATTAGATTATCTTTTATACAAAAAAACAATAATGCAGAGTTGATTCAGGCATGTAAATATGCATTGTACAATCGTACGTTTTTGAGGTATTGTGATATAGTTTCTAATGATACAAGCGAGATAATAAAATTAGAATCTCAATTAAAGAAACAGATGTGTGAACTGCGCAAAGAGGCTAAAAAGTATTATTGTAAAGTGAAAAAGCAATATACAATAATACAAAGATGTAAGATAAGAAGTAGTTTTCTATTGCCAGTATTATATAGATTTGTACGACAAAAAAGAAGTGGGATGCGGTGATATGATAAAGGAAATAATACCTATAGTTTATAATTATTTTCAGTTGTTTATAATAGTATTAGTTGTAATAGTAAATACTGTGCTTCGAAGCAGAAGGCTGAACTGGTCAAGCAGTTTGAAAGTGTTGTTATTAGGAGCAAGTACAATTACGATTACATTTATCGTTGCAATTCCGCTTGCTCGTTCTCCTTTATTTTTTGATAAAATGGATATTTGGCTGGATAAGGAACAGACAGCAACAATTGATAGTATAGATTTTTGGGGGGTATCGTATCTATCAATAAAGATTTTGGACATGAGAAGATTTCCTTAAGACTTCCCTGTGGAACAGAAAGAAAAATATATATCATATCAAATTATGATTGTCAGGTGCATATGCAAATCAAAAAAATAGGATATATAGATGAATATATGATAACAGGAAATGAAGGCGTTAAAGAAGGACTTCCTGTATATACAGATAGTTCTAAAATCAACATGGTAGTTACTATTGTTGTAAAAATGTTGTTTGCGTTTCTTTTAACTCATATTATTTACTCATTTATGAAATATATCACAAACTTTATTTTTTCATTAAGCTTCTTAATTGAGAAGATTAAGTATGAATTGGTTATTTTTTTATATTTATGTATGTTGTTTATGCAAAATCCGGGAAGAATTAATGATTGGGTGAGTGCATGGTATGTACTAAATTATAAGGATGGAATCGGGTCTAGACTCCTAATTGGAACTATTTTAAATTTTTTCTTTGGCGAATATATTACACATAATGAAGTATTTCTATTTGTTTTTTGCACTTTGACAATACTCATTGGATTTGTCTCCTTTCTTGCAGGAAGAGTGATTAGAAGCAGCAATAAAGATAAATCATTTGCAGTATTTTTTATTGCAATGTATTTGGCATGTCCTGGAAGCATTGCATATCTTTGGACAAGTGGAAATATGGGGAGATTAGAAACGTATAGTTTGGTTTTCTTCCTTTTTGGAGTAGTTCTTTTTGAAATTTATCAAAAAAATGGATACGATATTTTTTGATTTTTCTTTTTTCAGAGTTAGCTTTATTGACTCATCAGGGAACAATTTTTTACTATTATCCGATTGTAGTAACCGTTCTTTTATATGATTTGTATAGAAAGTTTTCGTGGAAGCAGTTGTTAGCTATTTTTGCAAATTTTATTGGAGTTTTGTTCACATTTTTTTATTTGCAATTATTTTCGGGATTAAATTATTCAACAGTAGAAATAGCAGTCAATGCAGTGTGTAACAGAACAAATATGGAGATTGTTGAGGATGCAATACGATTAGAGTATTTCTCTAGTCTAAAAGAAAATTTTGATTATGGACAAGTTCATTTTTTCAAATATTATGGATATGAGTGGAAAACCGGAATTGCATTAATTTTATTAGCTCCTTTAATATTGTTTATAGTAGGAATTTGGAGAAAATATGTTATTCAATGGAAAAAGGAAGTTACCAATAAAAATATCTATAAAAGTCCAGTGATCTATATTTTATTTTCTAATTTATTATACATTCCTATTTATTTATTGATGTGTGATTGGGGAAGATGGACAGGAGCTCTTATAGGAACTTTATTTTTTCAGATTGGGTATTTGTATGCGAAGCAGGATAGTAGAATGAGGAATGTATTCTATCAATCAGCACAGTGGGTAGAAAAGTATAAGTTTGTTTGTATAATTATTTTACTGTATTTGGCAAGTTTAGATAAGTTTACAGATTTATTTACAGCAAAGATAAATAATTTATATGTTTTGCTTTTTGGATGACTATGCTAAAATAAAGTTGGCTTATTGTGAAAAAGATCACTCATACGTTTAGAAAGTGCTGTTTTATAGAACAGTACAAAATTGTGAATATAGACTAGAAAAGTAAAGTTCAAAATTAAAAATTCTCGCGCTGAGAAGGGAGCGTGGTTATAAATGATGATACTACGTTTTAGGGGTGGGCTTGGCAATCAGATGTTTCAGTATGCGTTTTATCGTGCGGCACAGCAAAGAGGTATGGATATTCAGGCAGACATTACAGCATATGAATTTGACAAGAAACGCAAGTTTGTGTTAGGAGATTTTCCAAATGTAGAGTTGGATTATATAGATAGGGAAGAGTTCAATCAATTGTTTGCGAGCTATTGCAATAGAGGAATTATACAAAAAGTCATCAACAAGGTATTGCCTAAAACTAGCATTTATTTTAAGGAATTGGATGACAGCCCATATGATGAGCGCAATTTTGGATTGAAAAATAAAATTGTGGACGGATATTTTCAGAATGAGCAATATTTTGTATTTATCAGACAACTTCTCTTATATGAATTGAGCTTTCCTAAGGTAAAAGATCATGCGTTTTTATCACTTTGTGAGAAAATAAAAAAAGATTCTAGAAGCGTAAGTATTCATATTCGCAGAGGAGATTATTTGCAGTTAGAAAGCTTTTATGGTGGGATTTGTACAGAGAATTATTATCAAAACGCCGTTCAATATATAGAAAAGACAAGAGGAGCAGCAAATTATTATGTGCTAAGTGATGATATAGAATGGACGAAAAATCATATAAAAGTGGAACAAGCTGTATATATCTGTAGCGCGGATTATACACAATATGAAGATTGGTATGATATGTATTTGATGAGTTTGTGTCATGATAATATTATAGCAAATAGTTCTTTTAGCTGGTGGGGAGCATGGTTGAATCAACATACAGACAAGATGGTGATTAGACCACAACAGTGGAATCAAAATAGCAAAATGGAGGGGCTTTGTTGTCAGGGATGGATATTGTTGTAGTCTTAGAAGATCACAACCAGCAAATTTGAGCTGATATGTATCACAGTAAACTGCTCTGATATGAAGATTAGTGTATGGCAAGGTGTGTGCGAAGAAGGGAGCATGGTTAGCAGAATGAAAAAAACTGCACTACTTTATATAGCTACTGGAGAGTATTTTTTATTTTGGGAAGATTACTTTCATTCCTGTGAGAAGTACTTGTTAAAAAATCATGAAAAGCACTACTATGTATTTACAGATTGCGAAAATATCTATGGGGAACAGGAATGTGATAGGATTCATAAAATTCGCATTGATGCAATGCCGTGGCCATTGATTACACTGCTGCGATTTCACATTTTCTTGCGCGTTGAGCATGAGTTAGAACGATTTGACTATCTATATTTTATGAATGCAAATTTGCAGTGTGTGGATGAGATTAGTGAAGAACAAATAGTACCTATCAATGAAGAAGAATTGGTAGTGGCACAACATCCAGGATTTTATAAAAATGAATCAAGGTTTGTTGCATCCTATGACAGAAACCCAAAATCGACCGCGTATGTTCCTTATAATGCAAAAGGTGATGCCGTGATTGGTGCGTTGATTGGAGGGACGGCAGAAGGATTTTTAAAAATGTCCAGAGAACTTCGCAAGAATATTGATATAGATTTGCAAAATCGTGTGATCGCACAATGGCATGATGAATCACATTTAAATCATTATATTATATTGCATAAAGGGGCGTATAAACTGTTGTCACCAGCATACTGTTATCCAGAACAGTTGCAACTAGACTATAAGCCAAAGATTGTTATGGTTTTAAAACAGAGAAAGTTTGATGTGGACAAGTTTAAAGGATATGGCGATTATCAGGAAAGCTTTAAAGATAAGGTATGGAGAAATATCAACAAAATACTACCTTATCAAAATATTTTGTGTTTGAGAGATTATATTATAAGAAAAAAGGTTCGGTGAAATATGTCTGCTGCATTGAGTGTGATTATTCCAGTATATAACAATAAAAATTATCTAAGACAGTGTGTGGAAAGTGTGTGTAATCAGACATTCTCCGATTTGGAGATTCTTTTGGTGGATGATGGCTCAACTGACGGGGCAGAACTTTTGTGCGATGAATTGGCATGCTACGATCTTAGAATTAAAGTCTTGCACAAAAAAAACGGAGGAGCTATCAGTGCGCGAAAGGCAGGATGTGCACATGCCTCTAGTCAATATGTGACATTTATAGATAACGATGACTGGATTGAGAAGGAAATGTATGAATACTTATTCACAGAATTGATAAACAATCAGGTAGATATCATAACTTCTGGTTTTCTTTTATCTAATACAAAAAGTTTAGATTCTTTTCAACCAATGATCTATGAAAAAAAAGCACTTACTCATTATATTTTTCCCAATATGATTCATAATGCAAAAGATCACACAGGAGGAATTATTAGCTCTGTTTGCAACAAGATTTTTAAAAAGGAATTGATAGAGGACGCCTTAAATCGAATGGACGAGTCTCTAAGACAGTGGGAAGATGTGGCGTATGTGTATCTTGCCTGTTATCGAGCAAAACGCATACAAATCACAGGGGAGGCATTTTATCATTATCGGGAAAATAAAGCTTCCGTGACAAGAAAGTATGATCCAAATTATTTTTTTGCATCTTGTCGCTCTTTTGCCTATATTCAGCAGTATTTTGGAGAAAATGGAGCCAAGGAACTGATAGATCAATTGATTTTTATAAGATTTTGGTGTATGGTTCATGCTCTTGAAGTTGAGTTGGAGCGCTCGATTTTTGCTATTTTGCACAAGAAAGGACAAGAATCGATATGGCGCAAGATTATTCAGAGCGATGAGGGAAAAGAGATTATAAGCCAAATAAATCTCAAAGATGAAAAGATTGCAAAGAATATTAGACAAGAGATGATACTGCTTGTCAAAGGAAGGTATGGTAGGGCAAGAATTGTACACGATATATATAGGATAAAAAAAGTGTATTGGCAAATAAGGGATAGAAAACGGTGAATAGGCATGATTAGTGTAATTGTACCTGTGTATAATGTCGCGAACTATTTAAGAAGATGTGTTGACTCCATTGTAAAACAGACGTATGATGAACTAGAGATTATTCTTGTGGATGATGGATCGACAGATGATAGTAGTGCAATCTGTGATGAGTATGCAGTCAAAGACAACAGAATCCGTGTGATTCATAAACAAAACGGGGGATTATCAGACGCGCGAAATACAGGGTTGGATATGGCGCAAGGTGAATGGATAGCCTTTGTTGACAGTGATGATTATATTGACAAGAGAATGTATGAAGTGTTATTTAACAACGTGTGCAAGACAGGAGCAGATATTTCAACTTGTGATTTTTTGTATATATCAGAGAAGGATACTCCAACCAAACAAGTAGAAGATGAAGTGTTAGAAGAGTATGAGGGCGATGAGGTCATTAAGAGGTTATGGCTTGATAATGTAAGAACCGTGATTCAATGGGATAAAATTTTTAAAAGAGATCTTTTTGAAGAACTGCGTTATCCAGTAGGACGATATCATGAAGATACTTTTGTGATACACCGAGAGTTGGCAAAATGCAAAAAAATTGTATACACCAATCAAAAGCTGTATTATTATGTTCAGCGCGATAATAGTATTATGTCTGTACCAAATCAAAAGAGAGTAGAAGATGTAGCGGCAGCATATGAGGACAGAATACAATTTTTTAGTGAATTAGGAAAAGTAGAAGCGTTGCAACAGTCTAAAAGAATGGTTTTGGATGAACTGATGTATATGGCAGATGGGCAGATACGAAACAAGAATTGGTCTATTGTCAGATATATCAATCAAATATATAGACAGTATTTTATGCGGTATCATAGATTTGTAGCAGGTAAGAAATATTGGTATTTGTTTCTTCACTATAAATTGTACCAGCGTTATAGTAGATTGTAGGGTTTATAAAGTTTAGGTGGAGAGCTGGTTGTGAAAAAAATCAAAATTGCCTTTGTTGATTTTTGGGAAGGATTCAATCCCAAAGAGAATTATTTTATAACAGTATTACAAAAGTTTTATGAGATCGAGTGGAGTGATGATCCACAAAAAACAGAGTATCTTTTTTATTCTTGTTTTGGATATCAACATATGAAATATTCTTGTATAAAGATTTTTTATACAGGAGAAAATATTGTTCCTGACTTTAATCTCTGTGATTATGCAATTGGATATGAACATCTCCAGTATGGAGATCGCTATATTCGGATGCCATTGTACACGATTGACTTTAGAAAAGATTACTTTCATATGATGGAGAGTTGGGGAAAGATTACAGAAAGAAAGCGTTTTTGTTCTTTTGTTGCATCTAACAATGTAGAGGCAGATTCGGCCCGAAAAGATCTTTTTGAAAAGCTATCGGAATATCAACAAGTAGATGCAGGGGGGCGGTTTTTAAACAATATTGGGCTTGAGAATGGCGTTGAGGATAAACAGCAATTTCAGGAACAATACAAATTTAGTATGGCAGTAGAAAATAGCAGTCATCTAGGCTACTGTACTGAAAAGATTGTACAGGCTTTTGCAGCAGGGACAATTCCTATTTATTGGGGTGATCCCGCAGTGGGAACATATTTTAATGAAAAGGCATTTGTGAATTGCCATAAGTACAAAAATTTTGACGAAGTTTTAGAAGTCGTAAAAAGAATTGACCAAAATGAAGAGATTTATCGGGATATGTTGCGACAAAGCCCTATTACAGATGAAAAGCAAACCATAGAAGCATACGACAAGGCATTTGAACAGTGGCTTACTCATATGATAGATCAGCCACAAAGCAGGGCATATCGAAGAAGTCGTTATGGAAAGGAATTGGTCTATACTAGACAG
Source organism: uncultured Lachnospiraceae bacterium (assembly GCA_910586095.1). GTDB lineage: Bacteria > Bacillota > Clostridia > Lachnospirales > Lachnospiraceae > COE1. Next base: position 14,831 of record CAJUHQ010000073.1, read on the forward strand.
ATTAAAGAATGGTTGTTTTGTGAGAAACAATATAGAGAATTTGCGCGTAAGAGCAGAATTAAAAAAGTGGCACATGTTCTTTTAAAACGTTTTTAAAGTGATGAGAAAGGCGACAGGGATGGAAGAAACTCGAACAATCATTATTGAACCTAAAACAGGGTGGTTTGATATTGATTTTCATGAAATAAAGCAATATAAAGATTTAATTTTTTTGTTTGTTAAGAGGAATTTTGTAGTACAATATAAACAGACAGTCCTAGGGCCATTGTGGTTTATTCTCAATCCACTTTTGACGACAATTATGTTTACAGTTGTATTTGGCTCTATAGCGGGTATGTCAACAGACGGGGTGCCTCAATTTGCCTTTTATTTGTGTGGTACAGCGCTATGGCAGTATTTTGCAACTTGTCTTAATCAAACTTCCAATACGTTTACAGGAAATGCTCATATTTTTGGTAAAGTATATTTTCCGCGTATTACTATGCCAATTGCTACAGTGATATTTTCCTTGATTAATTTTGCAGTGGTATTTGTGATGTCCATCATTACAAATCTGTATTATATGTGGAAAGGAGAAAATATTCAGCCTAATTGGTCTATTCTTTTGCTTCCAATATTAGTTTTGCAGATTGCATTACTTGGATTAGGGTTTGGTATTATTATATCGTCTCTAACTACCAAATATCGTGATTTAGCTATATTAGTTTCTTTTGGTGTGCAACTATGGATGTATGCAACTCCTGTAGCATATGCAAAGGAACAACTGTCGGAAAAAATGAGAAGTATCATTATGTTAAATCCAGTTTCTCCAATTATCTGTAATTTTCGATATGCGTTGCTTGGCTGTGGAACGTTTGAGACTGTGTATTGGGGGATCAGTGCGATTGTGACAGTGGTAGTATTGATTATTGGGATTCTCCTGTTTAACCATGTGGAAAAGACTTTTATGGATACAGTATAATCGAAGAAGCGTGTAAAAATCTATGTTCACAATATGAAATATATTCACACAGTATAGAAACGAGGAAAAAATGAGTGAAATCGTTATCAGTATAGAAGGGCTCAAGAAACAGTATCGGTTAGGTGCAATTGGTGGAGGGACATTAACGGCAGATCTTCAATCGTGGTGGGCAAGAAAGAGAGGAAAAGAGGACCCCAATACAAAATTAGGACAAGATCAAGGAAAAATTGGAGAGCGGTTTTGGGCGTTGAATGGCATTGACTTGCAAGTAAGACAGGGTGAAGCTGTCGGTATTATTGGCCATAATGGTGCTGGAAAATCAACGTTATTAAAAGTGTTGTCAAGAGTGACTGCGCCTACAGAAGGGATTATACGAATGAAAGGGCGTATTTCAAGTATGCTCGAAGTAGGGACAGGGTTTCATCCAGAATTGACAGGCAGAGAAAATATTTTTATGAATGGTGCTATATTGGGAATGAGCAAAAGAGAGGTCGCATCAAAAATAGACCAGATCATAGAGTTTTCTGAATGTGGTCAATTTATTGATACTCCAGTTAAGAGATATTCGTCGGGAATGTATGTCAAACTTGCCTTTGCAGTTGCAGCACATTTAGATGCGGAGATCTTGGTTATGGATGAAGTGCTTGCGGTGGGGGATTTGAAGTTTCAAAAAAAGTGTCTTGGCAAGATGGGGGATGCAGCGAACAATGAAGGAAAAACGGTACTCTATGTCAGTCATAATATGAGTACAATACGACAGTTGTGTACAAGGTGTATTGTGCTGAATCATGGTCAGATTATCTTTGATGGGGATGTAGAAGAAGCAATTAAAATTTATATGGAGCAGGATAAAGGAGATTTGATAAATTTTTATGATTTTACATCGGTTAGTCGTCCATCTGTCGATCATGGTTCTGTTTTATTTGTAGATAATTTTGAGTTTTTGGATAAAGAATATCCGATCTATCAAAATAATGAAAAAATTCGATTTAGAATCACATATCATTCAAAAGAAAATATTGCTGATTTGAGATTGTATTATACGGTGCTTTTTGGAGACGACACCATCGCGGGAACAACGCAGTCCAAAGTGTTTGGAAAAGCCGACAAAAATGAGAGGATGCAGGCGGAATTTGCGTTTGATGTGTCTAATTTTGTCCCAGGAAGATATTATTTTTATTTGGATATTTTTACGATGAATGAATATGGTACACATTTGAGCTATGACCACCCCGCACAAAAAATTTTTTTTGAGATTGTTGATGATGGTAAAATAGAAAGTATTCGGTGGCAAAGAAAATATTTTGGTCATATACGCCTAAACGAATTGGAGATTCTTCACAGATAAATCATTTGTCAAAATATAGTTGATACAAGAGACTCAAGTGTTTTGCACAAAGGTAAGGAGAATGAGAAACACATGGAAAAAAAGATGATGAATGATGGTATATGTTTGTTGCGGTTGCTGTTGGCATTTTGGGTGATTATGTGTCACTTTTTTAACGAAGGAGGGATTTTTGCCTATTTTAAAACATTTGCAGTTCCGATATTTATGTTGATCTCATTTTATTATACAAGTAAGTATATTGTAAGCAAAGATTCAGAAAAGATTAGGAAGAAACTGAAGCGACTTTTTATTCCCTTTTGGTTCTGGGGAATAGCTTATTATATTATTCTTTTGATTTTTACAGATACGGTGACAGTTCAGGATCTTTTGTGGCAATTGGTTACAGGATCGAGTCAAACGATTAATCCTCCCCTTTGGTTTATGGCTGACCAGATTTTTTTAGTGGGATTTTTGTATACAATCTATAGCCTATTTTCTGAACGTAAGTATGCAAATTGGTTTTGCCTGTTTTTGATCGTATGCTGTTTGTCGCTACAATATTCAGGAGTCAATTTTGAAATCAATGATAAATTGCCGTGGGAGATGAAGTGGAATGTTGGAAGATTCTATGAGGTGCTTCCTTATGCGATTCTTGGGGTACTACTTGGGCAGATTCAGTTGCAAAAAGAGATAAAAGCTAGTGTGCGCTGGGGATGTATTTTTGCTGGCTTTTTTATATTATTAATATGTTATCGGTGTTCTATTCCAAACGGGATTGGTTTTGGGTATGAAGGAATAGAAAAAATAGTGGGTTCTGTTGTAATTTTTGGAATAGCACAACTTGTGCCAATCTATCATTTTCAATTGCTAGAACATATATCACAATATACATTGGGTATTTATTGTTTACATCTAGGAGTAGGGTGGATAGTACAAGCACTCTTACAGGCTTATGCAATTCAACTAAGAGATCGATATGTTTGTATACTTATTTATGGGATTTCCTTTGGATGTGTGGTGTTGTTGTCGCGACTTCCGATTAAGAACATAAAAAATGTTCTTTGTTGAGAAGAGTAGTTGAAAAAGCAATTTTTCAGTCTAAATATGGAGGGAAACACGTGAAAGAACAGAGCAGGGTACAATGGATTGATGCAGGAAAGGGAATTGCTATATGCCTAATGGTGTTGGGACATGTGATACAATATGGAAATGGAAAGGAAGTATTATTATCAGAACTGTTTTGGGAGAATAAAATTTTTTTGTTGATTTATAGTTTTCATATGCCTTTTTTTATTTTTTTAAGTGGTTTTTGTTTTTGGAATACTTGTAATAAGTATAGTGTAAGTC
>CAJUHQ010000074.1 GCA_910586095.1 uncultured Lachnospiraceae bacterium
TTCATTACTATTTGTGCCGCCAACTGAAAGGCGGCGGAATGGAGATTTATATGACTAAAAAAATACTTTTGCGTGTCATAACCACTATTGGTATAATTTTATTTCTTTTGTTTATTTTAATACTTCTTGTATTTTGGAATGAGTTGCGCTCTTTGTCATCATTAAAAAAAGTTGATGACTATGGTATGTATCAAATGATCTATTATGGTGATTATGGTTTCGATGAATTTTTAAAAGTTGGCGCTACCAGTGATGCAGATATTGAATCTTTTGTAACGACACGGCTACTCAAAGGATTGCCAATAGACTTAGGAGTCACAGGAGATGGCTGTACTGCTTTTGTGACTCAAAACGAAAATAAAGAGATTTTATTTGGTAGAAATTTTGACTTTACCTATGCTCCATCTTTGCAGCTTTATACATCTCCTCATAATGGATACGCTTCTGTTTCCACTGTCAATCTCGCTTTTGCTGGATATTCAGCAGAGTATTTGCCCAATAGATTACAGTTTAACAGTTTCTTGACATTGGCTGCTCCTTTTCTTCCGTTTGATGGCATGAATGAAAAAGGAGTTGCCATTGCACTTCTTGCAGTGCCAGAGGCTCAACCTCCTTATACTGCTGATAAAATAACCTTAAACACCACTACTGCAATCCGTCTTGTGCTTGATCGGGCCGCAACTACCGAGGAAGCGATTTCATTATTACAACAATACAATATTTACTTTTCTGCTGATGTGACTTGTCATTACTTAATTTGTGATGCAAGTGGCCACTCTGTTCTCGTTGAGTATTATGATAATGCACTTCAAGTAATAGAGACAAATGCTCCCTATCAAATCGCTTCTAATTTCATTGCCTACAATGATTTAAGGATTGGCGAAGGCTTTACAGAATTTGAACGGTACGATCTTGTTCAAAATACTATAGAAACCAATTATGGGATTCTCAACAAAGAACAAGCACTTGAATTGCTTGCTAAGGTGGGGGTTACAGATGGAACTACCGACAAATTGCAATGGTCTGTTCTATATAATCTTACCACTAAAACCGGTCAAATTTTTGCTCACAGAAAACTTGACAACAGTATTGAATTTCAATTAAAGTACTGACCATCTTACTATTTCGATATAATTTAGCTTGACATATCAACAAAGAACAGTTGCTTTTTTCAAGCATTTTACCTTCATATATTCTGATGTTGGCTCGAATGAAATTTCCTTGGGCGACAAACATAATGCATATCATGAAGAGAGTACTATGTTATTTGAACAGTAATTTTATCTTGACGTACTGCCATTTCATGCTATAAAATAACTATGTATACACCTCTACGAGAAAGGAAAGATAAGAATGTCTGATTTAAAAAGTCTAGAAAACGCTATGCCTGTAGCACCTTTAAAGCTATTGGTGTTAAAAAGTGCTACTACATTAGGCGATAAAGTAAACAATTATCTTGTCGATTTCCGCAGTAAGGAAAACAATTGCTATCACAATGATCCTGCATTTCAGGGATATGCAGAAAAAGATTATCTGTTCAAATTTTCTACGCCACGCTTTAGTAGCGGTGAGGGAAAAGCTGTTCTAGAGGAGACTGTGCGCGGAAAAGATTTATTTATCCTTGTAGATATCTGCAACCACAGTCTTACATATACTATGAATGGTTATATCAATCACATGTCCCCAGACGATCATTATCAAGATCTAAAACGTGTGATTGCCGCCACCAGTGGAAAGGCTCACCGCATCAATGTTATTATGCCTTTTTTATATGAAGGCAGACAACACAGAAGGACAGGCCGTGAATCTTTAGACTGTGCTTACGCTTTCCAGGAACTTGCAGAAATGGGTGTGAGCAATTTTATTACATTTGATGCTCATGATCCCAGGATTCAAAATGCTGCCCCTCTAAGTGGTTTTGACAATTTTACTGCACACTATCAATTTATGCGCGCGTTGTTACACTCAGAAAGGGATCTGATTCTTGATAAAGAGCATGTTATTGTAATCTCTCCTGATGAAGGTGCATTAGATAGAGCCATCTACTTTTCTAGTGTAATTGGCGCTGACACAGGTATGTTTTATAAGCGTCGTGACTATTCTACTATTGTAAATGGCAAAAATCCAATTGTTGCACATGAGTTTCTAGGAAATAGCATTGAGGGAAAAGATATCATTATTATTGATGATATGATTTCTTCTGGTGACAGTATGATTGATACTTCTAGACAGCTCAAAGCTATGCATGCAAAACGTGTATTTATCTGCACGACTTTTGGTCTGTTTACAAATGGTTTAGCTGCTTTTGACAAGGCATATGAAGAAGGGGTATTTGACAAGGTAATTACCACCAATTTGAACTACAGGCCCCCTGAACTACTTGTAAGACCTTATTACCTTGAAGCTGATATGAGTAAGTTCTTAGCTTCTATTATCAACTTTATGAATCATGATTCCGCTATGGGTGATGTTACCTCTCCCACTGAAAAGATTCGCGGAATATTACGACTATATACAGAAGGTGAAGAAATTTATGAAATATAAAAACGGCCCAAAAGCCGTTTTTATATTTTATACACAGATGTTTAATTAAATCTCAGAAAACCGACAAACCTATGACAAACAAATCCTTTGAAAATTCTTTTTTCCCTTTTTTAAGATAAAATCATCATGAAAGTTTTCTTTTGTGTAAACGGTTTTCACGTCTGTCACTTTTTGTCCATTGACGGACACACCACCTTGTTCCACAGCACGACGCGCTTCCGATTTTGAACCTGTCAATCCTGCTGATACAAGAAGTGTTAAAATATCAATAGAACCATTAGCAAACTGTTCTTCATTGAGAATTGTTTTTGGCATATGAGTACTATCTACACCACCTGCAAACAATGCTGCTGCTGCTTCCTTTGCCTTATTAGCCTCCTCTGTGCCATGTACCAACTGCGTTAGTTCAAATGCTAAGATTTCCTTTGCCTTATTCAATTCACTGCCCTGCCAGCTTTCCATCGCCTCAATTTCCTCAATTGGAAGGAATGTCAACATCTTTAAACACTTGATTACATCTGCATCTGATACATTTCTCCAGTACTGGAAAAATTCATAGGGCGATGTCTTTTCGGGATCAAGCCACACTGCTCCCGATTCGGTCTTGCCCATCTTTTTACCTTCAGAATTGAGCAGCAGATTGATCGTCATAGCATAGGCATCTTTGCCAAGTTTGCGGCGGATCAACTCTGTACCACCAAGCATATTGCTCCACTGATCGTCCCCGCCAAACTGCATATTACAGCCATATCTCTTGAACAGCTCCATAAAGTCATAGCTTTGCATAATCATGTAGTTAAATTCAAGAAAGCTCAATCCACGTTCCATGCGCTGCTTGTAACACTCTGCTGTCAACATTCTATTCACACTAAAATGAGGTCCTACTTCACGCAACAATTCTACATAATTCAATCCCAAAAGCCAATCGCCATTATTGACCATGATCGCTTTATCCTCACCAAATTCTATAAAGCGACTCATCTGCTTCTTAAAACATTCAATATTATGAGCAATATCTTCCTCTGTAAGCATTTTTCTCATATCCGTCTTTCCTGACGGATCGCCAATCATACCTGTGCCGCCTCCTAAAAGCGCAATGGGTTTATTTCCACCCATCTGCAAACGCTTCATCAGACAAAGCGCCATAAAATGCCCTACATGGAGACTATCCGCTGTTGGATCAAAGCCAATATAAAATACTGCCTTTCCACTGTTAATCAGTTCCTTAATTTCTTTCTCATCTGTTACCTGTGCAATTAGCCCACGTGCCAGTAACTCATCATACAATTGCATAGTGCTCTCTCCTTTCCTACTTTCTGACAACTTTTGTATGCCTTTTATACAATGTCGCCAAAAACAACCATTCTTCTTTTTCAGGAACAAAAAAACTCGTCCCTGAATATACTACATTCAAAGGACGAGGTACTTTTATACAATACCACGTGTTACCACCTTTTTTCACACAAGACTCACGCCCTGTGCCTCAGCAAGTACGGGATTTTGTTGCTTTATCCGATACTCCTCTCAATATAACGTTTGAGAATCCCGTCACAGCCTACTCTTTATCTATCTATAAATTTGGGTGTGCAGCTCCAAGAGGTATTCCCTTCCATGTTCCCTTGCGCCTCTCATCAAACGGCAACTTTCTGTAAGTTTCCATGAAAGCTACTTTTTCTTTTCATAGCCTTTACAAAAAGCTTCATATCGGACTCGAACCGATGACCCCTTCATTACGAGTGAAGTGCGCTACCGACTGCGCTAATGAAGCATTAACATAGCTATTATAACTGATCTACATTAAAAAATCAATATATAATTTTATAAAGTTTGGCATGGAATTGTAGCAAGAAGTTTCTGTTTATGTCCCAATTATTTTTATCCTTATTTTGTTTGTTGAAGACATAAACAACAATATTTTTGCTTACAAATTAATAAAGAATATCCTTTCTATGCATGTTACTTCTTCTTTAACGCAAGCAACCGCACAATTTCCTGATTTACCTTCTCACGAAGCTGAAGCAAATACGTTTCATCTTGCGGATATTCATCAAATGTTATCTTTTGCTCATCAATATATTCTAATACTTTTTCTCTTCCGGCAAGCTCCTCCAATGCTATAAACGCACAATAGTCGGACATTGCTTCATCCATCAACATCTGACGTATAGAGCCTTGTGCGGTTCCATCCTCTTTTGGATACACCAAAAACGGATCGCCAGAACAAAATGCACCATCTGCATCTGTACATTGATGTGGGTTTATTGGATAACGTGAAAACTGTGCATTATAAAAGTTGTATCCCCAATGAAGAAATCCATTCAATTGATATTTATATAACAATGTTCCCAAGATACGTGTACGATACCCTGGCAACACAATAAAACGATTCGGCACATTGATACTCTGCGCTGTACAATAATAACACCACAAATGCTCTGGACGATTTTCAAGAAATGGTTTAATTTCATCTACTGCACAGATTGGTTGTTGTATCAACCCCTTTTTATAAAACTCATAGTCTGACAGAGCATCTATAATAAAAAAGCCTTCTAAATCCTTTGCAACACCTTCCCATGCCTTTTGATACGATTCTAAATCCATCATTGAGGGTTCATCTGATATATGGAAATATACCTTTTTTGTAATACCAAGTACTTGCAATTCTCTCTTAAAAGCATTCAAAAACTGATGAAGAAATTCTCGATATTCACTTCCAGACGCATCCGTATCCCAGCCAAAAATCTGCTGATAAAGACCATCTTTGACTGCCATAATCTTTGGTGCTGCTTTTGCTCCCCACTGACTAAACAGATGTGAACATTCAAAATATTCTATTCCACATGACAAGGCCATCTGTATCCATCTGCGTAACTTTTCAAATCCAAACGCATAGTTTCCATTGGAGACAGTGACATCCACAAGCTGCACTGTAGGACGTTCTTCCCCTACAGCAGTGTCCAATGGTGGGGTAAAAATCGGCGTCAACAACATATTACATTTATGTTTTACTGCCATTTTGACATATGTTTGCACAATCTGCCAATATCGCTCTGAAAATACTTCCACATGATAATACTCTGCCAAACAATCACTATGAAACCATTCTGTATAAGGAATTGGTAACTTAGGAAGTGGCATATCAATCACTGTACACAAAATCTCAGGTGCACATAGTACTTCGTCATGCAACTTGATCTGCAATTGTATCGGATATTCACCTACACTGATCTTGTCATCTAACACAATATCGATCCATAGACACCGCCATTGACCAGAAATCAATGGAACTACATTGTCTGAACTTTCACTTAACTTATCAGGATATAATCCTGGTGTAATAGCTAAATATCCTTCGTCTCTTTCTATATGACAAGGATATTCACATGGCACCAATTTTACTGTACGGATTTGTATTTTATCCTTTATTGGAGCCGACACAGATACACTACCATACTCTCTTCTATTCTCACCCCAGTAATATGCGATCTGAAATGATAGTGTTTCTCCTTTTAATCCTGATATCTGTTTCTTTTCCAATTCCTTTATATTTTCCCCATTGGGAAAAACCTTGCACATAGAAGATACAATCTTATATTCAAAATTCATCTGTGTCCTTCTTTCTCTACCTACAATATACCATCTCTACAATCTTACTTACTATTCTATCATCAAATAGCGCGCGTAATATACCAATTATATCCCTGAAATACCAACTTTTGCCTTTCTTCATCCCAAAACTTTGAGAGCGTATCATAAAACCATGTTTGCACTTGTTCAAGATCTCTGCCTTTTTCTTCAACTTGAGCTATCACATTTGACTGTAACAACATAAATCTAATAAAATGTTCTTTATCCATCTCAAAAGTAGTTGTATACTCTTCCTGTAATACCAATTGAAGTCCATATTTACCGACATCTTTTTGGGTCCATCGCTCCTCTTTGCGTTTTGGCTTTGGAAATTGAACAAGGTACTCATGATGCCACCAATCTGTATAAGCGCTATTTTGTTCCATCTGATCAGTTATCCAAAAATCATACAATAAAAATAGTCCATGATCTGTTAAAATTGTATGCAACAATGGCAAAAATCGAGTTTCGTCTACCCAATTCATCACCCCTGCGGCAGTCACAATATCAATACTGCCTGCTGTTGCCTCAATCTCTTCTGCCTTGCATACTTGAAACTGATACCCATCTTCATCATACAACGCCGAAGCTGCCTGAATCATTTCTGGCGAAATGTCTGTCCCTATCACATGATCGCAAATCATACGCAGCGCCTTTGTGGAAAGACCTGCACCACAACCTATATCAATACCATTTTTGTAATTTTGAGAAAGATTCATTGCCTCTCTGACCTTATTCATCACCTGACCATGCAAAAACGGACGATCTTTAGCATATCCTTGCGCAATCCGCCTATAGTCAAATTGTCTTTGATTCATATCTTAGTCCTTTCTTCATAAAAACAGTTGCTAGCTCAACTGATATAGTTCTTCTGTGTCTTTATTGCGATACTCATGTTTTTCATAATATCCAATCAATTTTTTTGTCTCATCTCGCAGCGCAACCATATACACATCTTTATTTTCTTTTTCATTATAGAATGTGTGTACAATATTATGTTCCTCTTTATCACTAAACCACAAAGTTACTTTTTTGATCTGTTCCTGTGATGATACATTATGACAATCTAATAAGCTGTGTCCAATTAGAGTGGCTCCACCACGATTCTGATATCTAGATATCGCTGCAGGATTCATATATATAATCTCATGTTCTACATTGCAAATTACAATAGCACATCGATCCTGGTCAATAATACTCTTAAAATAATTAGAAAGTTCCATAATCAATCTCCCTATATTTAATGTATACTATCTCATATCTGGTAACATTTTGCAGAATATCAAATGTCTCTATGTGGAAAACTCGCGCTCATACTTTTTAAAAAATTCATAATACGCCCTGACATTTGCAAGCTGTGTCCATCGCTTTATATCCACAGGCTCCTCGTCCAAATCATAGATTTTTGCCCCCTTCATAGAAAGCAAAAACGGTGAATGAGTTGCAATGATAAACTGACATCCAAAGAACCGTGCCGAATCCTCTAAAAATCGAAGTAGCTCCTGCTGCTTTTCGGGTGATAAGCTATTTTCTGGCTCATCTAGTAGATATAATCCATTATCCTTTATCTTATCAGCAAAATAAAGAAATGCACTTTCTCCATTCGAGTGTTCCCGCACATTGTCAGATAATTGCTTTCTGACAAACTTTGACTGAGTATTACTCCGCGCCATATTTACTTTTTTGATATGCTCATAGTCCTCTAGCGACTTCATCTGAAAATGAGCATATTTTACATCTAGATATTCTTCAAACAATTCCTCTCGTCTTCTGTCAATGCCTTCATTGATGCTGCGCAAATCTAGCATGAAATCAAATACATCATCACTGGTAATAATTCTGCTGTTTTTGGGCAGAACATGAACAGTTTCACAACTGCACAGCCGCGTATAATCCTCAAAAAAATTGGAACGATTATATAATGTATCACGTTCCAATCCAAGCTTTTCTGCAATGACATTTAAGGCTGTCGTCTTTCCTGAACCATTGCCGCCATACAAAATTGTGACAGGCTCAAAATCTATCATATGCAATTGGTGTTTTGACAGAACTAAAAAAGGATAATATGTATCATAACAAGTACGTTGTTGATTCATTGTAAAATTGTATTCTTGCTCTATACTTGGAAATCTAAATTGAAATAAATACACTAATACACCGGCCTTTCCCATTGATAATGTTCCATATCTACATAACCATTCACTATAGTCACTCCCTCTGCGCGAAGTAACTCAATCTGCCTGTTTCCACCACCAAAAGCAAACGCATCGGATACTTTTCCCTCTTTATTTACAACACGATAACAGGGGATTGTGTCTGGATCGGGATTGACATGCAACGCATATCCCACTACTCGCGCCCAGCGCTTATTTCCAGCAATCGCCGCTATCTGTCCATACGTAGCAACTTGTCCATATGGAATCTGTTTCACCACTTCATATATTTTGTCAAATGTAGACTGATCCATATGAATCCTCCCCACTACTATAAACTTTTGCAAACAATAACTTTGTCATCGTGTGCTTATCAATTAGAATTACCTATTTGTTACAATTTAGCTATGGGCTTTGCATTTAGTTGCAAAGCCCATAAAAATATATCCGTTCTCTACATAAACTTCACAAGATCCTCTGCGCTCTTTCTCTTAGGTGCTACTGGATTCTCATCAGCATAACCAATTGCTACTAACGCTGCCACTTTTTGACCTGCATCTAATCCAATGCATGCTGCTACCTGATCCTCATCAAAGATTCCAAGGATAACAGAACCAACACCTTTGTCATGTGCCGCCAAACAAAACGTTTGTGTTGCAAGTCCGGCGTCAAAAACTTCCCAGCGATCTTCTTTGGATGTTGTGAATGAACCATCTCGCTCAAAACCACTTCTGCCATGAACCATTGTCACAACTACCAATGCAGGCGCTGTCTCAATAATACCTTTGTTGTGTTCAAAACCCAGAGTAGCCTCATTAGCAATCTTTGCCTTAATAGTAGTATCCTCAACTACCACATAACGAGTTACTTGTGTATTCTTCCATGAAGGCGCAAAGGATGCCGCTGTCACAATATCTGTCAATACTTCCTGCGGTACCTGCTCTGTCTTAAACTTCCGAACACTTCTCCTTGTCTCGATACATTGCAATGTTTCCATAAAAATACCTCTCTTTCTTATATTAATCTTCCATGCCGCCTTTAGTGACTCGGCGTGAAACTTAGTACTTCTTTGCAAAGCAACCCTTGCTACAAGCGGCTCACGATAATTTACTTTCTTGCATCTGCTTGTACATATTTGATCCCCCAAATTTCTTATACGATTAAATGCAATAAAAACTCTAAGAATTTATAAATGTCAGTACTCTATCGCTATTTCTCTCACTTAGTAGTAGAACCTACTTCAATATCTTACCAATTTCCATAAGTAACTTATCTTTTACTGGTGGTTTTAAGAAATATCCTGCTGGCTTTAATTTTAACACAGCCTCAATATTTGCTCGATCATTTATAGCAGTCAAAAAGACTACTGGAATATCCTTTAACTCTTCATCTGCGCGTATCATTTCAAGTGTCATTTTTCCATCACAAACGGGCATTTCATAGTCTAACAAAATTAAATCTGGCCTTTTTTTGCCTATCGAAGTCATTGCCTGTGCTCCAGAAATTGCTACAGCCACCTCATACTCTTCCTCCAACATCGCCTTGATTGTCCGAAGTGCTGTACCATTATCATCAACGACCAAGATCCGTTTCTTTCTACTATTTTCTTGCTCTACTTCTTTTTCTACTTTTTTCTCATCCAGTCCAAGCCGTTTGCACACTGATTCCATAATCACTGTATTTTCTACTGGGCGGATCAGATTTTCAAACTGAGAGTTCTCATAATATTTAAAGAATTTATTGCTTTCCTCTTTTGTTCCAATTGTCAAAACAGGAATCTGTGCATATTGATCACTCAATAGAAAAAAGATCGATGTGTCAATATCATATGCACCAATCAGACTGATTACGACCATATCCGGATTCACAATCTTTAACATTCCCTCCAAAACTCCTGCGTTCTCTGAGCAAAGCTGTACATGAAAATACTGGGACAAAAATTTATTCGTCTCGTTTACCACTGTGTTCAGTTTTCCAATCAATAGTATTTTTTTCATTTCGTCCTCCGATCACTGATATTAACTCATAAAGAAAGGAATTTTGGGAGTACCCTCTTTTCTTATGTAGCGCCTACTACCTGTGTTGTCAGCAACGCTGCACTCTGTTCTACTTCCTCTAAATCTAGATTTTTCACTGCTCTTACAAGCTTTTGAATATTCTTGTCGATGTCCTCTGGATACTCATACTCACACAACTGTTCCACCAACGGATCTGCTTTGTCAATATCCATCTCTTGCATACTGATTCGCACCATTTCTACAAGTGCTTGTATCACCGAATAATCCGTCACCTTTTTTTCGGACATAGTACCTATCCCAAAAACCCCTTGTAATTTTTGTTGATAACTGCGCCATTCCTCCAAAAATACTGGCGTCATAGATAGGATCACATCTATTTTACCATCTTTTGCTGCATATTCCAATACCCTTGCAATACCAAACAGTGATACTATTCCCACTGTCGCAGCAAGACTTTTCATAGCATGAACTTGTATTCGATATTGTTCTAAATGTTCTATGTCTGCAATCTGCCTATACTCCTGTTCCAAATCATCTGCTGCGGAAACAATCTGCGTGTAAAACTCCTTTACTGTATACTCAAGTAGCTCCATATCTGGCAAATGAATCCAAGCATAATTCCAATCCAATCCCTCCACCAAAGGCAAATCTTCCAAGGTCTTTTCTTTCTGATCTGTCTGTGTCTCATTTATTATAGTACTTTGCACTAATTCCTCTGGCAGCAGTTTCTTTATCATATTTTCAAGTTTTTCTGGCACAATCGGTTTTGATAAAAAATCGTCAAAGCCTTCTGAAAGATAGCTTTCTTTCGCGCCTGTCACTGCATTTGCAGTCAAAACAACAATTGGCGTGTCTTTGCAAGGACATTCTGGCAATGATTTTATGTAATGAAGTGTTTCCACACCATCCAATTCTGGCATCATATGATCTAGAAAAATCAAATCATAGTGATGTTCTTGTACCAGACGCAAACACTCTTTGCCGCTCTGGGCATCTGTTACTTGAATTTGTGTCTCCCTGAGCAAATTTCGCAGTACTTTTCGGTTGACGGCATTATCATCCACTACTAATATCTTGGCATTGGGTGCGTAGAAGCGAGCATTATAACAATAATTTTCTGCCATCTGATGTACTTTTGACTCAAAATCTCCAATTGGCGTACTATCAATAACCTTTTGTTCTAATTCAAAATGAAACTTTGATCCTTTTCCATATACACTCTCAACCTGCAATCGGCTACCTAACAATGCCAAAAGTTGAATCGTGATACTCATACCTAATCCACTGCCTTCAATGTTGCGATTCCTATCCTCCTCAATTCGTTCAAACTCCGCAGACAACTTTGGTAGATCTTTTTCCTTGATTCCTATGCCTGTGTCCTCCACCTCAAACCGAAGCACTACCCTCTCTTCTTCTGTCTGGTAGCTTTGTACGCGCAACCACACTGTTCCTGTATGTGTATATTTGACTGCATTTGTAAGTAGATTAATCGCTACCTGACGGATGCGCACATCATCTCCATACAAGCGAGCTGGAATTGCATGGTCAATCTCTACCTCAAATTTAATATTTTTATCTGTTGCGCGCTGTGCTGTCATATTTATCAAATCGTGAATCAAACTGCTTATATCATACTCGACAGGCACAATTTCCATCTTGCCAGAATCAATTTTAGAAAAATCTAGAATATCATTAATCAATGACAGCAATGATTGTCCTGCTGTATAGATATCCATAGCATATTCTTTTATGTTTTGTTCTTGTGATTCGCGTAAAATCATCTCATCCATGCCAAGCACTGCATTGATTGGAGTGCGAATTTCATGGGACATATGCGCCAAAAATTTTCCCTTTGCCTCATTTGCAGCAAGTGCTTCATGCCTTGCTATATCCGCCTCCTTCTTTGCCTGCATCAACAATATATTTTGTTGCTCTGCCGCCTTTATTTTTTCCTCTGCACTAAATCGATATTCTTTTGAAATATGCACAACATGCAAAATTGCTATTGCTACACCAAAACCAGTCATACTATGTAATTGTGCCACACTGCTATAAATACTCAGTGAAAGTCGATGCAAAATCAAGTTTGCCAGTTCTCCCGATAGCAACAAAAATACAGGCACAACTGCCAACAATATCTGATAGTGCCTATTTCTATTGCCAAGTTGTATTAAGCTTACTATAGTCGTCGCACAAATCAAAATCATTATAATACTTGATAGTTCTGCCATATCACTTAAGTTTTGCAGACCTATCCTCTGTAATAAAATTTGTATCCCTACATTGAGAAGCACGCAACATTCTATACAAGCAAAACGATGCGGATAAACCATTCTTAGATTCCATTCAAAATAAAGTACCAAAAACAAAGAAAGCATCAACATCAAATACTCTTGTACCACATATACTTTTTGTACATTATAAAAAAATATATTCAGTGTGCCTGTTTCTATAAAGCAGTACGCTCCTGCCACCAGACTAAACAATCCCACAAATAGTTCGCCGCGACTTGGTTGACGTGTATAGTATCGTATCAA
This sequence comes from uncultured Lachnospiraceae bacterium, assembly GCA_910586095.1. Lineage (GTDB taxonomy): Bacteria > Bacillota > Clostridia > Lachnospirales > Lachnospiraceae > COE1. The sequence goes on from CAJUHQ010000074.1 coordinate 12,880, forward strand.
CGCGAGCACAAACATAATAATAGCTACAATCACCATTAACATACAACAAACAATATCAGCAAGATTGTTTCCAACCAATCCGATCACAATCATGTCACGCGTCTCAACAGTGATCTCCCCGATTCCTGCCTCCATATCCTGATCGAGAATGGTCAATTCAATACATAGTTCACCGTCTTGAAATATATCGGGAATGTCCACAAAATGTTCATTATTCTCTTTTTGTTCCTGCTGATAAATCACATCACCATCCAAAAACACACGAACAGATGCATTTACAGAAGAAAAGTTCATTATTAACCCTGCATATTCCATTGGTAGTATATTGTTAAACATAATCTTGTCAACATCTTGGTGTTTTCCTGTATAGGGAACACTAACTTTTGACGTTTCTGTATCTTTCAACGTCTCTATACACCAGTCATCATTAAAATAATATTGTACTTTATCTGACAGCAGAGAAGATTCCGCGTCTGTTTGATACTGAATCAATGCAAGAATCATAAAAATACCGACCAAAAAAATTGTAATCCCTGCAACCTTTCGTAAATACTTCATTTTATCTTATATCCATTTCTGTTATGACATCCATAACAATGTATACAAATACTACTCTTTATGCATAACTATTTAACAATTTATCATATCTAATAGATTGATACCTTGTGATATTTTTATTTGAGAAATCCATTTACAATCTGTTCTTCCGCTTGCACCTCTGTGAGTCCTAATGTCATTAATTTGGTGATCTGCTCTCCTGCTATCTTTCCAATAGCTGCTTCATGTATCAGACTTGCATCTACATTGTTTGCTGTAATTTCTGGTATAGCCCGCACTACTGCATTGTCCATAATAATAGCATCACATTCCGAATGGCCTGCACATCGGTTGTTTCCATTAATGTGAGAATAAAAAATCTGTTCCGATTCGTCTTTTGCCACAGATCGCGAAATCACATTTGTGCTGGAATCTTCACCATCCAAATCCACATAAAAATTAGTTACTGCCTTCTGTTTTCCATGTGTCATAAGTTTTTCTTTTATGACAAGCTGTGCTCCTCTACCAAGCTTTGCGCGTGTCACTCTATCTGTTGAGTCCACGCCTCTAATTTGCACAGTATCCATTTCCATATAACTATCTTCATCCATCTGTACAATTGTCTCAGGATTCATAACGCGCTCTCCCGTTCCTTCTCCTGAGCCATAATGCTTCTCCACATATTTCACTCGTGTGTTTTTTCCAATAAAAAATGAGTGAATACCGCTATGCTCACTTGTTTTGTCGCCGCTGTTATGTATGCCGCATCCCGCCACAATCGTAACATCGCAGTCTTCTCCTATATGAAAGTCATTATATACTAGTTCCTTCAATCCTGTCTGTGACATCAGTACAGGTATATGCACACTTTCTCTTTTTGTACCCGATTTTATAAAAATATCAATCCCCTGTTTATCTTTTTTGGGAACAATTTCAATATGCTCTGTAGAACGCCTGCCAGCAGCCTCTCCGTTTGTACGAATATTATAAGCACCTTCTGGCACTTCATGCAAATCGGCGATCTGCATCAACAAGGTCTTTTGAATCTCATCCATGTATACATCCCCCTACATTATGTTTGCACGCAAGATTGCCATTTAGCAGATTTGGCAATATCTCTTCCTTTGTCCCTGTCTCTGAAATTTCTCCGTTTGCTATCACAATGATTTTGTCTGCTATATCCAATATACGCTCCTGATGCGAAATAATCACAATATTTCCTTGTGTCTGTTCATGCATTTTCTCAAATACTTTGATTAAATTTTGAAAGCTCCATAAATCAATACCCGCCTCTGGCTCATCAAATACAGACAACTTTGTTGCTCTGGCGATCACGGTAGCAATCTCTATTCTTTTGAGTTCTCCGCCAGAAAGACTCGCATTGACTTCTCGATTAATATAATCCCGTGCGCAAAGTCCTACCTCAGACAAGTATTTGCAAGCTCCATCCACACTAAGCCGCTCTCCTGCCGCCAACCGAATAAGATCGATGACTGTGATTCCCTTAAAGCGAACAGGCTGCTGAAATGCAAAACTGATTCCTAGCTTTGCCCTGTCTGTGATAGACAAATTGGTAATATCCTGGCCCTCAAACAAAATCTGACCTTCTGTAGGCTGTATAATGCCTGCTATCATCTTAGCTAGAGTTGATTTTCCGCCTCCATTTGGTCCTGTGATCGCTGTAAATCGATCTTCTATCTGTAGATTGATATTATTTAATATATCTTTTCCATCCCCATCCTCCACATGATAGGAAATATTTTTTAATTCTAACACACGCGTTTACCCCTCTCATTTCTATTTCAGGAATAGCATGATTCCTCTTTTAGTATACCCAATATTTAACAAAAAATCATTCTTTTTGTTTTTATTTAACATTCTTTTTAGAATGTATATTCTTTTTAGAATGGTTTCCCAATATAGATATACTACTAAGATCTCAAAGTAATGAGGCTAGTTAATTTGATAAATCACAATTTCCTGTTCTTCTTGTAACAGTGGTAAATTGCATAATGTACAAATACACTGAAATAACTTCGTATCTTCACATACTTCAAAATAATCACCAAAAGAATAGTCTATATCTATATGCCGATGAATGATAACTGTATCATCACATTCAATTACATCACTATAATATATGATACTAGAGATATCCCCACTTAGAGAATCATCTGCTATACCCATATTTTCTTCTGATAACTTAGTACTAATCTGTTTTACCTCATCTATTGTTATCATTTCATTTTCTCTTTTTTCTGACAACAATTTGCAAACAACAGTTGCATTACTTAACTTACATTTTGATTTCAATATAGATACTTTGTGTTAAATCTCTACACGAAAGCAAATTTCTTGTCTATTATCCTGTTCTAAAAGTTCCACTGTGATCTCTCCATTATGACGTCGTGCAATTTGATTGGCTTGATACAATCCTAAGCCACGTTCCTCACGATTATCCTTTGTTGAAAAACCTTTTTCAAAAAAGTGGGAGATATCACCAATCATTAAATTTTCTACCTGATTTTTAATCATAAAAATCAACTTGTCATCTTTTGCGTCCAGTACCATGTCTACTCGATTGTGTACAGGCGTAGCCGCCTCAAAGGCATTATCTACAAGCGTACCAATAATCTCAACAAGTGAATGTTCTGACACACATGTCACGATTTCTTGGCTTAGAACCTGCATCTCTATCTCAATAAAATTTGGTGCACTGATAATCTTACTATATAAAAAACCAGCGAGAATCTTATCCGATATTCGCAACAATGCAGGATTGCAGCGTGATTTATCCCCATAAATATTTTTGCCATATGTTGATTGCGCTTCCACAAGCTCATTGTACTCTTTGATTGTCACATGCATACTCAACACTGCATTCATATGATTATCAAACTCATGCTGACGTGCTCGAATATCTTTAGTCAATTCCTCTAGAGGTTTAATATAAAGTTTATAGATTTTTAGTTCTTGTTCCTGACGTCTAACAATCGCATAATTTTGTCCCCAATCCCAAAGCCCAAACAAGATCACTGAAAAAATAATGCCAAAAAGCACCATAACTTTAATATTAAGAGTATGACTTAAATACAAATCAACTAATAAATATAATGTGGCGACCAATGCAATCATACAAAATATTCTATATAAAAATTTTCTACTCAATTCAGCCACTGGAGCTATTGATTTGTTCGTTCTTTTCATCTTAATAACCATGCTCCTTCTCAATCCTGATCTTGTTCTTTTACAATATACGCTTCATATAAATCTGGGCGTCGTTGTTTTGTCCGTTCTAAGGACTGTTCCCACCGCCATTTTTCAATATTGGCATGATGTCCACTCAACAGCACCTCTGGAACACCTTTGCCATGCCATACTTCTGGACGCGAATATTGAGGATACTCCAACAATCCATTTGCATGGGACTCTGTAGCAGCAGAATCTCCATTGTTGAGTACTCCTGGCACAAGTCGTGCTATTGCATCAATCATAACCATTGCTGCTAACTCTCCACCTGTAAGCACATAATCACCTAGTGAAATATAATCTGTTACAATCTCCTCTAGCACTCTTTCATCTATTCCCTCGTAATGGCCACACAAAAAGATTAGGTCTTCCTCTTTTGCCAACTGAGCAGCCTTCTTTTGTTTAAATACTTCTCCTTGCGGAGTTACATAAATAACCCTAACCTTGTGCGCTTCTTCATGGTTTGTTGTAAATGTTGCACACTTCCCCAAAGATGCTCTGTGCATAAAAATTTTCTCTTCTATATGTTTCCAACAATCATATACTGGTTGTGCCTGCATAAGCATACCCGCTCCACCACCATAAGTATAATCATCTACTTTCTTATGCTTATCTAGCGTATAATCTCTAATATTTTCTGCGTCTATAGAAATAATTCCGCGCTCTTGTGCTCTGCCTATAATACTGGTATGCAGTCCTTCAAGAACCATCTCAGGAAACAATGTCATAATATGAAAATGCATCGTAATACCTCTACCTTTTTATGATAATAATCCTTCCATAACATGAACCTTCATCGTTTTGTTCTCTATATCTACATTAAGAATACACTGTTTGATTGCTGGAAACAACACCTTCCTACCATCCTCAAAGAGCACCTCATAGACATCATTTGCACCTGTTTCAATCACATTTGTTAATATCCCGAGATAATTATCTACTTCATCATAAACTTTTATATCAATTAAATCTGCTATAAAATACTCATCACGTTCAAGTTTGACTGCATTAGCACGTGTGACATAGAGGCTTTTGCCCTTGTATGCTGCTACATCATTGATATTGTCAATTCCTTTAAATTTTATAATAACCAGCTCTTTAAAAAATTTCACTCCTTCTATTTCTAAAGCTATTTTTTCCTTATCCGTATCCAACAAAACTTCTTTTAATTTTTTAAAACGTCTTTTATCATCTGTGGTTGGAAATACTTTTACCTCGCCACCAATGCCATGTGTCTGTGTAATAACTCCTACTTGTAATAAATCCTCCATGACCCCTCCGTTTTGCAATACAATACTTTAAAATATCCATGTATAAAAGGGTGTTCACAGGAACACCCTTTTATCACCTTAAATTATTTCAACATCTACTCTAATATTATCTTTAGAAGATGCCGCTTTGACAACAGAACGAATTGCCTTTGCAATTCTTCCCTGCTTTCCGATGACCTTCCCCATATCAGATGATGCCACATGAAGCTCTACAATAATATTTTTACCGTTTACCTTCTCTGTAACCACTACCTCATCAGGATTGTCCACTAAAGCCTTCGCGATAACTTCGACTAACTCCT